>JBIOZN010000070.1:0-2350 GCA_044871175.1 Acidimicrobiales bacterium
GCACCTCCGCAAGCGGGCCGAGGCGGCTCGCGCCAAGGCGGCCGGCGCCAGTGAAGAGCCCGCCGCCCCCGACGCCGCCGGCGCCGAGCCGGCCGCGTCGGCGCCCGCGGCCCCCGAGCCCGCCGCCGCGCCCGCCGCCGCGCCCACGGCCGCCACCGCCGCCCCCAGCGAGGCGGAGGCGCGCATCCCCGCCCACCTGCTCGAGCGCAGCAAGTCGGCCAAGGCGCGCGCCGACGCCGCCGAAGCCCCAACCGCGCCCGCCGCCGCAGCTCCCACCGCCGCCCCCGCAGCAGCCGCCGCCGAACCCGCGCCCGCCGCGCCGGCGCCCGCCGCCGCCGAGCCTGCGGCGGCCAGCGCGGAAGCCACCAGTGAGGCCGACTCTCGCGTACCCGCCCACCTCCTGGCCCGCAGCCGGGCGGCCAAGGCCAAGGCGGGCGGCGCCGCCGGCGGCGGTGACGCCGGCGAACCAGCCGCCGCGGCCGGTGCCGGTGGGGCGTCCACCGCAGTGGCCACTACCGCCGGCGCGGTGGCCGCGGCCACGGCCGCTCCCACTGCCGCCGTGCCCGTGGGCGCCGGCCCGGGGGGCCACACCCAGCGGCTGCTCACCGTGGTCAAGTCGGGCTCCATCCAGGAGGTGCGGGCCACCCCGGTGGACAAGGTGCACACGTGGCCGCACCTGCTGGCGGCGGAGTTCGTGGCGTCCCTCGCCTGCACCGCGTTCGTGTTCGTGTTCTCGGTGTTCGTGAACGCCCCACTGCTGCAGTTGGCCAACCCCAACCGCACGCCCAACCCGTCCAAGGCGCCGTGGTACTTCCTCGGTCTGCAAGAGCTGCTGACGATGTTCCACCCGATGGTGGCCGGGGTCACCATCCCGGGTATGGGCCTGATCGTGCTGATCCTGGCGCCCTATATCGACAAGAACCCGAGCAACAAGCCGGAGGACCGCAAGCTCGCCATCAGCCTGTTCACGATCTTCGTCATGTTCTGGGCCGTGCTCGTCATCATCGGGTCGTTCTTCCGGGGTCCGGGCCAGAACTTCGTCTTCCCGTGGAGATCGGGAATCTTCTTCGAGTTCTAGGACGAGCCAGGAGAACTTCGCGTCGTGAGTACCGGAGCCGTCATCGCCATCGCCATCGCCGTGCTCGTTGTGCTGGCCGGCATCGTCCTCGTCACCACCGCGCGCCGAGGCGACGCCCACCGCGCCATGGGCTCGCTGTCGCGCGAGACGCGCCGGCGCGACCGCAGCGCGGTCACCCCCGGGCCCGCACCGGGAACCGGGGCCACCGGGCGCGAGATCGAACTGGCCGCCACCGAGTCGCGGCGCGGAGCCGGGGTGGGCACCCTCGAACGGGCCGCCGACCGAGCGCCGGCGCCCTACGTGCCGCCCGACCCCGACCAGGTGGCCTTCACCCGCCGCCAGTTCTTCAATCGGGGCAACTTCGCCCTCATGAACGTGAGCATCATCGCCTTCGGGGCCGCCGTCCTGGCGTTCCTGTGGCCCCGCCTGCAAGGCGGCGCCTTCGGGTCCACCATCGCGGTGGGGAACGCCGACGAACTCCGCCAGAGCATTCGCGACGGCAATGGCTTCTACTACCTGGCCGCCGGGCGCACATGGATCACGGAATATCCCGCCACCGCCATCCCCAAGGCCGAGAAGGTGTACGCGTCGAGCATCGTCGAGGGCATGCGCTCGGGTTTCGTGGCCCTCTACCAGAAATGCCCGCACCTCGGCTGCCGGGTACCGCAGTGCATCACCTCCCAGTGGTTCGAGTGCCCGTGTCACGGCTCGCAGTACAACCGCGTGGGTGAGAAGAAGGCCGGCCCGGCCCCGCGGGGCATGGACCACTTCGTCCTCCGGGTGACGGGCGGCAACGTCAGTGTCGACACCAAGGCGCCCATCCCCGGGCCGCCCATCGGCACCAACACCACCGGCCAGGAGGCCGAGGGACCCCACTGCATCACGGGCGGCGGCGAGTGATGCACCCCGTCCTCGGGACCACGACGACCCAGAGCTTCGCCATCCTCCTGCTGATCGTCGTCGGTCTCGGTTGGCTCCTCTACGTCATCTCCAACCTGCGCAGGGCGCGCCGGGAGGCGGGCGCCGAGCTCGAGCTCGCCCCCAACCGCAAGCCGTACTACGACGACGAGCACCTCGAGGGCCCCAAGCTCGAGCGCACCCAGCTGATCGGGCTGCTGCTGCTCGTCGTCATCGCCGTGGGCCTGCCCCTCTACTGGCTGCGCGAGCCCGGCCGCGAGGCCGGCGCCGTCTACGGCTACTCCAAGCGCTTCGCCAGTTGGGGTTCGGAGATCTTCGCCCCTACGGGGGAGAACCCCAACGCCTTCGGGTGCG
>JBIOZN010000071.1:0-8005 GCA_044871175.1 Acidimicrobiales bacterium
AGAGCGCCAGCAGCGGCACCGAGGAGACCCAGACGGTGCACCTCAACCCCAAGTCGGGGCGCTGGCTGCCCGACGGCTCGCATTTGCAGCGCCACATCAACATCGCCGTCGCCTACAACGTGTGGCACCACTGGCTCGTCGCCGGGGAACGGGAGTTCATGTTCCGGGCCGGCGCCGAGATGTTCCTCGAGATCGCCAAGTTCTGGTCGAGCATCGCCACCTTCGACGAGGCGATGGGGCGTTGGCGCATCAAGGGCGTGATGGGCCCGGACGAGTACCACGAGAAGTACCCCGACCGCGACGCCCCAGGGCTCGACGACAACGCCTACACCAACATCATGGCGGCCTGGCTGCTGCGCCGGGCCCTCGACGTGCTCGACCTGCTGCCCGAGACGCGGCGCCACGACATGCGCGCCATGCTCGACATCGGCGACGACGACCTCGAGCGCTGGAAGGACCAGTCCACCCGCATGTACGTGCCCGTGCGGCCGGACGGCATCATCTCCCAGTTCGAGGGGTGGGACCAGCTGCCCGATTTCGACTGGGACGGCTACCGGGCCAAGTACGGCGACATCTCGCGGCTCGACCGCATCCTGGAGGCCGAGGGGGACAGCCCCAACAACTACCGGCTGTCCAAGCAGGCCGACACGCTGATGGTGCTGTACCTGCTCGGCGTCGAGGGCACGCTGGACGTGCTGCACGACCTCGGGTACGAGGCCAAGCCCGAGTGGATCCCGGCCAACATCGAGTACCACCTGGCCCGCACCTCCCACGGTTCGACGCTGAGCCGGGTCGTGCACTCGTGGATCCTGGCCCAGTCCGATCGGTCCCGGTCCTGGGCGCTGTTCAACGACGCCCTGCGGGCCGACGTGGACGACATCCAGGGCGGCACCACCGCCGAGGGCATCCACCTCGGGGCCATGGTCGGGTCGGTCGACATCGCCCAGCGCTGTTACACCGGGATGACGCCCACGATCGAGGGCCTGCAGTTCAACCCGCAGCTACCCGACGAGCTGCACCGGTTGGAGTTCCGCATCCGCTTCCGCAGCGCCTGGAGCCTGATCGTGTCGGTCGACCACGAGTCGCTCGAGGTCCAGGCGCTGTCGGGTCCGACGGGCACCATCACCATCCAGGTCGGCGCATCGTTGCGGGAGCTGGCGGCCAACGACACCGCCCGGTTCGACCTCACCAACGGCGCCAACGGCCTGCCGTAACGCCGCCCGTTCCGCGCCCGCCGCCGGCGGCTCAACCGCCGGCGGCGACTACTTCATCGAAGCCCTCTCGCAGGCAGCGGGCGAAGAGGTCGGGCTCGGTCACCGCCGCCCGGTCGTAGCGGACGCCGATGAAGGCGGTGTCCACGTAGGTGAGCAGCATCACCATCATGGGCACGCCGGGTAGCGGCCCGAAGGGGTAGTTGCGCTCCACCTGGGCACCGGCGATGAAGCGGGGGGTGCGGTCGCCGGGGACGTTGCTGGCCTGCACGTCGATGTTGTCGAAGGCGTGGGCCATCCGGTCGAGCAGGGGCGTGGGGACCCGGCTGAGCACCGGCGCGATGACGCTGGTGGCCCCCAGCGCCGGTTCCTGGCGCGCCTGGTGCACCTGGTCGTGGATGATCTTCATGCGGGCGATGGGGTCGCGCTCGCCCACCGGTGCCTGCAGCCGGGCGGCGCCGATGCGGTTGCCGCCGGTGGCGTCGGCACTGGTGCGCAGGCTGATCGGGATGGCCAGCGACAACGCCGGCAACGGGGTGCCCACGGCCTCGTGGTAGCGGCGCAACACTGCGCACACGGCGGCCAGGTAGGCGTCGTTCAGCGTGCCGCCGGCGGCGTGACCGGCCCGACGCAGGGCCGCCACCGGGACGTCGTGGGCCTCCAGGCGGCTGCCCAGGCTGCGCCGGGCCCGCAGCGGCGAGGGTGGGACGGCCTCGCCCACGACCACCCGGCGGAGTGACTGGGCGTAGGCGAGGGCGTCCGCCACGGCCCGGCGGGGGGCGCGAGCCGTACGCCCGGCCACCCGGGCGGTTCCGATCAGCTGCTGCCGGGCGGTGGACACGGCCCAGCCGGGCAGGCGAGTGAGCGCGTCGCGCGTGAGATCGTCCGGGGAGATGTCCTCGGCCTCCGGCGCCGGGGGCAGCGGGCGCGGCGCCCCGTCGCGGGCGGTGTCGTGCACGAGCGCGTTGATCTGCACGCCGCCCATCCCGTCGGTGACGACATGGCTCATCTTGGTGATCAGCGCCGCCCGGCCGTCTTCCACGCCCTCGATGAGGGTCACCTCCCACAGCGGGCGGGCCAGGTCGAGGGGGGCCTCCAGGATCGTCCCGGCCAGGTCCAGGACGTCGCGCAGCGTGCCCGGCGCCGGCACCGCCACCCGCCGGAGGTGGTAGGCGAGGTCGAAGTCGGGGTCGACGACCCACCGCGGCGGCGCCAGCCCAACCGTCGGGACGACGACCTTCTGACGCAGCCGCACCACCACCCGGCTGGCGCGGTCGAAGGCTTCGACGACCCCGTCCCAGTCGGGCACCCGGTCGAGGATCTCCAGCCCCATCCCGGTGGAGCGGCGCCGCGGGTTGCTCTCGGCCCGGAACATGACGTAGTCGCCCGGTTCCATCTCGCTCGGCAGGTGGGCCGCGGGGGCCTCGGCCCCGGAGTCGATATCGGTCATCCGGCCTCCCGGCGATTGGCGAACTCCGGGGCAATCTACGACCGGCCAAGATGGCGCACCGTGGCGCGCATCCTGGTCACCGAGGAAATCGCCGAGCGGGGCCTCGACCGCCTGCGGGCGGCCGGGCACGACGTCGCCGTGCGCCTCGGCCTCACGCCCGACGAGTTGCCGGCGGCGTTGGTCGGCGCCCAGGCGCTGATCATCCGTTCGGCCACCCAGGTCACCGCCGACGTGCTGGGCGTCGCGCCCGAGCTGGTGGTGGTGGGCCGGGCCGGCATCGGGCTGGACAACGTCGACGTGGCCGTCGCCACCCAGCGGGGCGTGATGGTGGTGAACGCCCCCCAGTCGAACATCGTGTCGGCGGCCGAGCACACCATGGCCCTGCTGCTGGCCCAGGCCCGCAACATCCCCCAGGCCCACGCCGCCCTGAAGGCGGGCCGGTGGGAGCGGTCGCGCTGGGAGGGCGTCGAGCTGGCCGACAAGGTGCTCGGCATCGTCGGCCTGGGGCGGATCGGCAAGCTGGTGGCCCAGCGGGCGCTGGCCTTCGGGATGCGCCTGCTCGCCTACGACCCCTACGTCACCGCCGAGCGGGCCCGGCAGCTCTCGGTCGAGCTGGCGCCCCTCGATCGGCTGGTCGCCGAGGCCGACTTCCTCACGATCCACCTGCCCCGCACCCCCGACACGGTGGGGCTCGTCGGCGCCGACCTGCTGGCCAAGGCCAAGCCCACGCTGCGCGTCGTGAACGTGGCTCGCGGCGGGATCGTCGACGAGGCTGCCCTGGACGACGCCATCCGGGACGGCCGGCTGGCCGGCGCCGCCCTCGACGTCTTCGCCCGCGAGCCCACCACGGCGTCACCCCTGTTCGAGCTCGAATCCGTCGTCGTCACGCCCCACCTGGGGGCGTCCACCACCGAGGCCCAGGACAAGGCGGGGGAGACGATCGCCGAGATGGTGGCGCTCGCCCTGGCCGGTGAGTTCGTGCCCTTCGCCGTCAACGTCGACGCCGCCGAGGCGGCCGAGACGGTGCGCCCGTTCCTGCCCCTGGCCGAGCGGCTGGGCAGGCTGTTCGGCTCCCTTGTCGGCGGTGTGCCCCCCATCCTGGAGGTCACCTACGAGGGCCAGCTGGCCGACTACGACACGCGCATCCTCACGCTGTCGGTGCTGAAGGGCCTGTTCGGCGGGGTGTCGGACGAGCCGGTCACGTTCGTCAACGCGCCCCAGCTGGCCGCCGCCCAGGGCCTGGAGGTGCGCCAGAGCACGTCGCGCACCACGCTCGACTACGTCAACCTGATCACGCTCCAGGGCGGCGAGCACAGCCTGGCCGGCACCATGACGGGGCGGCGGGGCGAGCACCGGATCGTCAGCGTCGACGGGCACGCCACCGACCTGCCCCCGGCGGCGCACATGCTCGTGGTGCGCAACGACGACCGGCCGGGAATGATCGGGCTGGTGGGCACGGTGCTGGGCGAGGCGGGGGTGAACATCGCCGACATGGACGTGGGACGCACGCCCATGTCGGAGTCGGCCCTCATGGTGATCGCCACCACCGAGCCCACCCCGCCCGAGGTCATCGAGCGGCTCCGGGACGCGCCCGGCATCATCTCGCTGCACCCCCTGCGGGGGTGAGGGGCGTCGGCGTTCGGGCGTCAGCCCTCGACGGTGATGGCGCCCGTCGGGCAGAGGTCCTGGGCCTCCATCACCTTGTCGCGCAGCTCCTCGGGCGGGTCCTCGTCGAGAAGGTAGAGGTAGCCGTCGCTGCGGATCTCGAACACCTCCGGGCACACCTGCTGGCAGGTGCCGGTGCTGGCGCAGACGTCGAAGTTGACGGTGACGTGCATGGCTTCCCCTCTACCGCTTCGCGGGTCGGAACCCGTCCGCCTCGGCGGCGGCCGCGCTGGCATAGCACCGGTCGGGCGTGGTGCGCTCGTAGTTGAGCATCCCGGGCAGGTGGAAGATGCCGCTGCGCACCTTGACCTTCACCGGGTAGCCGTCGGGAGAGGCGCCGTGGATCGCTTCCACCCAGCTGGCCTCGGCCGCCGCCGGGGCGGGCGGTTCGTCCCGCTCGACCAGTGTGGTGGCGGTTGCCGCGGCGGGTGTGGGCGGTTCGTCCGGCTCGACCAGGGTGGTGGCGATGGTCGCGGCGGGTGCGGGGGCGTCCTCGACCTTGAGCGGCGGCCACGCCGGCTCGACCGGCGGCTCGCGCTCGGCCCGCTGGCGCTGCTTGGCCTGGCGGGCCAGGCGCAGCACCGCGTCGATCAACGTGAGGACGACCGCCCACCGCACGAGCCGCCCGACGACCTTGGCCACGGCCGCCGACGGTAGCGGCCCGGCGCCGACCGTAGCGGCCCGCCGCCGAGGGGACCGGCCCGGCGCCGACCGTAGCGGCCCGGCGCCGAGGGGACCGGCCTAGCGCCGACGGGACCGGCCCGGCGCCGATGTGCTCATTCCTGCCTTGGGCAGGGATCTGCACCGCTGAGGTGCAGATCCCTGACACGAAGGCCGTCAGGCGCCGCCAGCCCGGATGCGCTCGGCCGCGGCCAGGACGGCCCGCAGCGAGGCGGTGAGGATGTTGGGGTGCGTGCCCACGCCCCAGCGGGGGGTTCCGGCCTCGTCGACGGTCTCGACGTAGGCGACGGCGGTGGCGTCGGCACCCTGGCCGGTGGCGTGCTCGGAGTAGTCGACCACGTCGAACACGATCCCGAGGTGGTCGACCAGGCCGGCCACGAACCCGGCGATGGGTCCGTTGCCCTGCCCCGTCACGGTGACCGGCTTCCCGTCGACCACCAGCTGGGCGGTGACGGTGGTGGTGTCGTCGTCGGTGTTGATCTCGTGGCTCCGCAGCGTGAACGCCGGTTGCTCGGGCAGGTACGCCTGCTCGAACGCCTGCCACATCGCCGCCGGCGAGATCTCGGTGCCCGAGTCCTCGGTGATGTGCTGGATCGTCTTGGAGAACTCGATCTGCAGGCGCCGGGGCAGGTCGAAGCCGTGCTCGGTCTTCATCACGTAGGCGACGCCGCCCTTGCCCGACTGGCTGTTCACCCGGATGACGGCCTCGTACGTGCGGCCCACGTGCTTGGGGTCGATCGGCAGGTAGGGCACGCCCCAGGTGTCGTAGTCGGGGGGCAGGGCGTCGAAGCCCTTCTTGATGGCGTCCTGATGGCTGCCCGAGAACGAGGTGTACACGAGGTCACCCACGTAGGGATGGCGGGGCCCGACGGGCAGGCGGTTGCAGTACTCGGTGACCCGGCGCAGGGCGTCGATGTCGGTCATGTCGAGCATCGGGTCGACGCCCTGGCTGAAGAGGTTCATGGCCAGGTTGATGACGTCGACGTTGCCGGTGCGCTCGCCGTTGCCGAACAGGGTGCCCTCCACCCGGTCGGCGCCGGCCATCACGCCGAGTTCGGCCGCCGCCACCGCCGTGCCACGGTCGTTGTGCGGGTGCAGTGACAGCACGACGCTGGCCCGGTTCGGGATCGTGCGCTGGAACCACTCGATCACGTCGGCGTACACGTTGGGCGTGTACATCTCCACCGTGGCCGGCAGGTTGAGGATGATGGGGCGCTCGGGCGTGGGCTCGATGACGTCCATCACCGCCGAGCAGATGTCGATGCCGTAGTCGGGCTCGGTGCCGGTGAAGCTCTCGGGGGAGTACTCGTAGCGGACCTCCGTGCCCGGCACCGTGTCCTCGAGCTTGCGGCACAGCTTGGCCGCGTTCACCGCGATCTCGGTGATGCCGGGCTTGTCGAGGCCGAACACCACCCGGCGCTGCAGCACCGACGTCGAGTTGTAGAAGTGCATGATCACCCGCGGTGCGCCCCGGATGCACTCGTAGGTGCGCTCGATCAGCTCGTTGCGGCACTGGGTGAGGACCTGGATCGTCACGTCATCGGGGATGAGGTCCTCCTCGATGATCGTGCGGATGAAGTCGAAGTCGGGCTGTGACGCCGACGGGAACCCGACCTCGATCTCCTTGAACCCCATGCGTACGACGGTGTCGAACATGCGCCGCTTGCGCTCGGGGTCCATGGGGTCGATGAGCGCCTGATTGCCGTCGCGCAGGTCCACCGAGCACCACCGCGGCGCCTTCTCGATGCGCTTGGTCGGCCAGGTGCGGTCGGGAAGACCGTGGGCGAACGGGACGAACGGGTCGTACTTCTCGAACGGCATCGGGCGGTGGGTCACGTTCGGCGGCGGCATCGGGGGTTTTCCTCTCGGGTGGTCGGGGCCGAAAAAGCAAGAACCTCCTGAGCCGCTCGGGCGCAGGAGGTTCGGCGACTGCCTTTGGTGGCAGTCGCCTACATGAGAAGGAGCAGGCCGCTGGGGCGCATGACCTGACCAGGCTGCCAGCTTCGGCGCACCGCTGTCAACGCCACGCCGATTCCTCGGTTTGCACCCTCGGCGCCCCTCTTTGGCCTTCACGGTGCAAACCGGGCGGTCACGCTGGCGCCGGGAACGCCAGGCGGCGCCGACCGGTCCTACCGGGCGACGCCGGGTGTGGCCCGTGCTCGCGGTCGCCGCTGCGGTCGTTGCGGTGGCGGCCGCCGTCGCCGCCGTGGTGCTGGCCGAGAGCGACCACGACAGCGGCATCCGGACCGTGCCGCCCACCAGCGCTCCCACGCCGGCGGAACCCGACCCTTCGACCGCGTCGTGGGCCTCCTGCCGACGGCGGGCATTCCTGACGGTTGGGTGCCGACCGACATCCAGTTCTACGCCGGCACGGCGGGTTGGCCGTCGCTCCAGCAACTGTTTGTCCCGCCCGGGGCCCAGGCCCCGTTCGGGCGGGGCGTGGTGGTGACCAGCCAGTCGTTCCCGTTCGTGCACGACCGACCCGACCTTCCCGCTCCCACCACCGTCCCGCCCCTGTCGGCCCCCGACACCGCGCTCGTGCCCGCTGCTCCGCCGTCGACGGTGGCCGCGCCTGCCGCCGAGCGCTCGCTCGGCGACACCAACGGCGAGGTGCGAGGCCGTCCGGCTCGCGTCATCACGCCCGATGAGGGCGCCGGCCTCCCCGCCGGCACCCTGTCCATCGCCTGGATCGACGGGGACGTCGACCACCAGGCGTTTGCGCTCGGGCTGACGGTGGACGAGGCGGTGGCCTTGGTCGACGCACTGGGCGCCCGGGCCAACGCCCTCGACGGCTTCGACCCGCCGAGCGGCTACGAGGAGCGCGCCTCGGCGAGCTTCGGGCCAGACACGACCATGACGGTCGCGTACACGCCGTCGGGCGGGCCGGGGGTGGAGCCCGCCACCAGCCTGGCGCCCACGGACACGGGGCCGATCGACGTCGCGCCGACCCCCCAGCTGACCGTCGAGAGCAGCACGGGCGGCGGCCACCTGGGCGACT
>JBIOZN010000072.1:0-2535 GCA_044871175.1 Acidimicrobiales bacterium
GCCCCCGATGGGCCTCCGATCATCATTACCGAGCCGCGAGTGGGGTACCGTTTCGTGCCCACCTGAACGGGCATTTCCATATCATTCACGGTTTACGGTGCGAGGTTCACAACTCGTTCACGGGCCGCACATCTAGGTTGCCGCCGGCAACAACGACGGAGGGGGAGCAATGGCACGCACTCGATCGTGGCGCATTCGCGCCGTGGGATTGACGGTGGTGGGGCTGGTGGCCCTGGCCGCCTGCGGCGACGACGACGACGAGGCGACGACGGCCACGACGGCCAGCCAGGCCACCACCGCCACCACCGCGGCCAGCAGCGGGGGGGCGACGACGGCCGCGGGCGGCGCCACCACCACGGCGGCCAAGGGCGGCGCCACCACGACGGCGGCCAGCGGCGGCGGCGGGGTCACCGCCGAGGGGGGGAAGATCGCCCTGCTGCTGCCCGAGTCGAAGACGGCCCGGTACGAGACCCAGGACCGGCCGCTGTTCGAGGCGAAGATCAAAGAGCTGTGCCCGAAGTGCGAGATCCTGTACTCCAACGCCGACCAGGACTCGGCCAAGCAGCTCAGCCAGGCCGAGGCGGCGCTCACCAACGGGGCCAAGGTGATGGTGCTCGACCCGGTGGACGGCAAGGCCGCCGGCGCCATCGTGCAGCGCGCCGCCCAGTCCGACGTCCCGGTGATCAGCTACGACCGCCTCATCCAGAACGCCGAGATCGCCCTCTACATCTCCTTCGACAACGAGAAGGTCGGCCAGCTGCAGGGCACCGCCCTGGTGGAGAAGCTGAAGACCGACGGGCACACCTCCGGCAACCTCGTGATGATCAACGGCTCGCCCACCGACAACAATGCGACCCTGTTCAAGAAGGGCGCCCACAGCGTCATCGACGCCAGCCCCTTCACGGTGGCGGCCGAGTCCGACACCGTCGAGTGGAGCGCCGACAACGCCCAGAAGGACATGGAAGGCCACATCACCGCCCTGGGCAAGGACGGTTTCATCGGCGTGTATGCCGCCAATGACGGCACCGCCGGCGGCGCCATCGCCGCCATGAAGGCCGCGGGCATCTCGCCCGTGCCGCCCACCACCGGCCAGGACGCCGAGCTGGCCGCCATCCAGCGCATCCTCGTGGGCGAGCAGTACATGACCGTCTACAAGGCGATCAAGCCCGAGGCCGAAGCCGCCGCCACCGCCGCCATCGAGCTGTTGAACGGCAGCGAGCCCTCGGGGGCGTCGGCCACCGTGAACAACGGCACGATGGATGTCGCCTCCATCCTGCTCGAACCGGTGGCGGTCACGGTCGACAACATCTCCTCCACCGTGGTGAAGGACGGGTTCTGGAAGGCATCGGAGATCTGCACCGGGCAGTTCGCCGCCGCCTGCACCCAGGCCGGTATCTCCTGAGGTGGCCACCGCCTCGCTCGACCACCCCTCGGCGGCGGGGGCGGCGGCGGGCACGCCGCTCCTGCAGCTCGAGAACATCAGCAAGCGGTTCGGGGCCGTTCAGGCCCTGAGCCAGGTCGACTTCGAGGTGTTCGCCGGCGAGGTCGTCGCCCTCGTCGGCGACAACGGCGCCGGCAAGTCGACGCTGATCAAGGCGATCGCCGGCACCAATCCCCCCGACGAGGGCCACATCCTGTTCGAGGGCCACAAGGTCACCATCGCGACGCCGGCGGCCGCCACCGCCCTCGGTATCGCCACCGTGTACCAGGACCTGGCGCTGTGCGACAACCTCGACGTCGTCGCCAACCTCTACCTCGGGCGGGAGCAGCTGGCCGGCATCCCGCTCATGGACGAGATCGCCATGGAGAAGGCGTCCCAGACGCTGCTCGAACGCCTGGCCGTGCGCATTCCCAGCGTTCGGACGCCAGTGGCGTCGTTGTCGGGCGGCCAGCGCCAGTCGGTTGCCGTGGCCCGGGCCACGATGGGCGACCCCAAAGTGGTCATTCTCGACGAGCCCACGGCCGCCCTCGGAGTGTCCCAGACGGCCCAGGTCCTCGAGCTCATCCGGACCCTGCGCGAGCACGGCCTCGGCGTGGTGGTGATCAGCCACAGCCTGAACGACGTGTTCGCGGTGAGCGACCGCATCATCGTGCTCCGCCTCGGCCAGCGGGTGGCCACCTTCACCACGTCCGAGACGACGACCGAAGCGGTGGTGGCCGCCATCACCGGCGCCAGCGCCGTCGTGCTGCCCCACGAGGAGACGTCATGAGCACCGGTGCGGTCGATCCGCGGCTGATCGCGCCTCGCCCCGGCGTGACCGGGGCGGTGGCCGACTTCCGCCGGCGGCTGGCCCAGGGCGACCTGGGCAACCTCCCCGTCATCCTCGGCCTGGTCGCCGTCTGGATCTACTTCCAGGTCCAGAACGACCGCTTCCTGACCGCCGGCAACATGGTCAACCTCATGGTGCAGGGCGCGGCCTTCGCGGTCATCGCGATGGGCATCGTCTTCATCCTGCTGCTCGGCGAGATCGACCTCTCGATCGGCTTCGTCAGCGGCGTCGGCGCCGTCGTGACGGCCCTGCTCATGCTGCCCGA
>JBIOZN010000073.1:0-4973 GCA_044871175.1 Acidimicrobiales bacterium
CCGCTCCGGGCCCGGCGAGGTCGGCCGCCCGCGCCGCCAGGTTGACGGGCGGTCCGAAGTAGTCGCCGCCCACCGATAGCAGGTCGCCGTAGGCGATCCCGCTGCGCAGGGCGGTGAGCACCGGGTGGCGGGCGACACGGGCGGCGAGCTCGAGGGCGATGGCGACGCCCTCGCCGACGTCGGCGGCGACGTACATCAGGGCGTCGCCGAGGTACTTCACGATCACGCCCGTGTCGGTGGCGGTGACGGCGTCGCTGGCGGCCGTTTCCAGCTCGTCGAGGGCGACGGCCAGCTCCTGGGGCGACAGCTCGGCGGACAGCGGCGTGAAATCGACCAGGTCGACGATCCCCACGGCCAGCCGCTTGAGGTCGAAGCCGCCGGTGCTGGCGCTGCCGACCGTGGTGTCGGCCCGGTGGATGGCGGCCAACGCGTGATGGCGGAACAACGGCGCCACCGCGAACTCGGGGACGGCGAGCAGCAGGCGGGTGGCGTCGGCGCTCGCCTTGGCCGCCACGACGGCGGGGGCCCGCAGGGCGTCGAGGCGCGAGGCCACCTTGGACAGGAACAGCGACACGCTGGCGTCGGCCACGCGCGTGAGGCCCGATCCCAGCACGCGCACCCACTGCATGGTCGCCTCCACGCCGAACTGGCTCGCGCCCGCCGAGAAGGCACGGAACACCGAGATGTCCCGCTCGTCGAACAACGGGGCGTCCAGCGCCGGCACCGGGAACCCGCTCGAGCGCCACACCCGGGCGACGACCGCGACCGGCAGGCCGGTGCGGGCCGCCATGTCACGACACGACAGCGTGGCCGGCACCTCGACCATCACGTCGGTGTGGGCCTGCACCAGCCGCCCCACCCGGTCGGCGGCCACCAGCGCCTGCAGGTCGATGTCGTGGTCGAGGAGGTAGCGCAACAGCTCGAGACGCTCGCCGGCGTCGGGCGCGTCGGGGTCGTACAGCCCGGCCGTGACCAGCCCCTCGAGGGCGTCGGCGTCGGGCTCCTCCCCCACGGTCGCATCCTGCCCCACGGGGCCGCCCGGTAGCCTCGGTCACCCGTGACGGCGCAGTTCATCTACACCACGCGCAAGCTCGGGCGGTTCCACCCACCCGACCGCACCGTGCTCGAGGGGATCTCGCTGTCGTTCTACCCGGGCGCCAAGATCGGCGTGATCGGCGGCAACGGGGCGGGCAAGTCGACGCTGCTGCGCATCATGGCGGGCGAGGACGACGGCTACACGGGCGAGGCCCGCCTCACCCCGGGCTTCACCGTCGGCCACCTGGCCCAGGAGCCTGGTCTCGACCCGGCCAAGGACGTGCTCGGCAACGTCATGGACGGCGTCGCCCCCATCCGCGCCCTGCTGGCCGAGTACGACGAGGTGATGGCCGCCTGGGCCGACCCCGACGCCGACTACGACAAGATCGGCGTCCGCCAGGCCGAGCTGGAGGACCGCATCGGGGCGGCCGATGCGTGGAACCTCGACCGCAACGTTGAGATCGCCATGGACGCCCTGCGCTGCCCGCCGGGCGACGCCGACGTGGCCACGCTGTCGGGCGGCGAGCGCCGCCGGGTCGCCCTGTGCCGGCTGCTGCTGGCACACCCCGACCTGCTGCTGCTGGACGAGCCCACCAACCATCTCGACGCCGAGAGCGTGGCCTGGCTGGAGCGGTTCCTCCAGGAGTATCCCGGCACGGTCGTGGCCATCACCCACGACCGCTACTTCCTCGACAACGTGGCCCGGTGGATCCTCGAGCTCGACCGGGGCCGGGGCATCCCGTTCGAGGGCAACTACAGCTCGTGGCTCGAGCAGAAGCAGGCCCGCCTGGCCCTGGAGGAGAAGCAGACGTCGGCCCGCCAGCGCACGCTGCAGCGCGAGCTGGAGTGGGTGCGCATGAGCCCCCGGGCCCGCCAGGCCAAGGGCAAGGCCCGCCTCACCGCCTACGAGCGCCTGCAGTCCGAGGCCGAGCGGGCCGAGGGCGTGGCCGACCGGCTGGAGATCGCGATCCCGCCCGGGCCTCGCCTGGGCGACACCGTCATCGAGGTCGACCATCTGCGCAAGGGCTTCGGTGACCGCCTGCTGATCGAGGACCTGTCGTTCTCGCTGCCCCGGGCCGGGATCGTCGGCATCATCGGGCCCAACGGCGCCGGCAAGACCACCCTGTTCCGGATGCTCACCGGCGAGGAGGCGCCCGACGCCGGCACGGTGAAGATCGGCGACACCGTGCGGCTCAGCGCCGTCGACCAGAGCCGCGACAGCCTCGACGCCGACAAGACGGTGTACGCGGAGATCACCGGCGGCGTCGACCATCTGAAGGTCGGTGGCCGGGAGATCCACGGCCGGGCCTACGTGGCCAGCTTCAACTTCAAGGGCTCCGACCAGCAGAAGCGCGTGGGCGACCTGTCGGGCGGCGAGCGCAACCGCGTCCACCTGGCCAAGCTGCTGCGCTCGGGCGGCAACGTGGTGCTGCTCGACGAGCCCACCAACGACCTCGACGTCGACACCCTGCGGGCGCTGGAGGACGCGCTCGAGGCGTTTCCCGGGTGCGCGGTGGTGATCAGCCACGACCGCTGGTTCCTCGACCGCATCGCCACCCACGTGCTCGCCTTCGAGGGCGACAGCCAGGTGCGGTGGTTCGAGGGCAACTTCACCGAGTACGAGGCCGTGCGCCACAAGGAGCTGGGCGCCGACGCCGACCAGCCCCACCGCATCAGGTACAAGCCCCTGGCCCGCTGACGGCAGCAGCATCTGTGGAGACTTGACGTCGTCTGGCGACCCCAACTCTCCACAGACGTCAGGCGGCGGCGGACCGCGCCCCGGGGCAGGATCGGTAGCGTTCGTCGGCGTGCCGAGCCCGCTGCCCGTCCTCGACATGAGCCGCTTCCGGGTCGGAGCCGACGACGAGTTCGTCGCCGACCTGCGCCGCACGTGCCACGAGATCGGGTTCTTCTACCTGGCCGGCCACGGCATCGACGAGGCGCTCAACGAGCGCGTCCTCGAAGTGGCCCGGGCCTTCTTCGCCCTGCCCGAAGCCGACCGCCTGGCCATCGAGAACGTCCACTCACCCCAGTTCCGGGGGTACACCCGCGTGGGCGAGGAGCGCACGAACGGCGAGCGGGACTGGCGGGACCAGCTCGACATCGGCCGCGAGCTGCCGCCACCGGCCCTCGGCCCCGACGACCCCGTGTGGCTGCGGCTCCGGGGACCCAACCTGTGGCCGGCCGCGCTGCCCGAACTGCGCGCCGTCGTGCTGCCGTGGATGGCCGAACTGGAGGCGTTGGGGCGCCGGCTGCTGCAGGGCATCGCCCTCGCCCTGGGCCAGCCCGCCGACCACTTCGACCCCACCGTCACGCCCCGCCCGGAGGTCCTGGTCAAGGTGATCCGTTACCCCGGCGGTCGGGGTGACCAGGGCGTCGGGGCCCACCGCGACACCGGCTTTCTCACGTTCTTGCTGCAGGACGCCACCGGCGGACTGCAGGTCGGCGGCCCCGACGGGTTTCTCGACGTCCCCAAGATCCCGGGCACGTTCGTCATCAACCTGGGCGAGATGCTCCAGATCGCCACCCACGGTTACCTCAAGGCCACCGTGCACCGGGTGGTGAGCCCGCCCGGAGGCGTCGAGCGGATCTCGGTGCCCTACTTCTTCAACCCGAAGCTGGAGGCCACCCTCGAACCGGTGGTGCTGCCGCCCGAGCTGGCGGCCGAGGCGACCGGCGGCGAGAGTGCCGACGCGTCCAACCCGATCTTCGCCAACTACGGCGAGAACTCGATGAAGGTGCGTTTGCGGGCCCACCCGAACGTCGCCGAGCGCCACCACACCGACCTGTTGTCGCGCTGAGCGCCCACTATGGGCTCTCAGGGTGCAAACCCGGTCTCAGGCGAAGAGGCCGTCGCCGAGGTAACCGTCGGGGCCGACGCCGGGCAGGGCGAAGAAGAAGCCGCCGCCCTCGCCGACGACGTACTCCTCCAGCGGCTCGCCCGTGAGCCGCGCCTGCACGGCGAGGAAGGTCTCCAGCCGGCGCTGGTAGGACGCGAAGGCGAGACCCTGGTCGAGCCGGCCGGCGCCGTCGAAGCCGCGGCTGTAGCTGAACCCCCGCCGCAACATGAGCTGGTCGGCCGTCTCCGGCGTGCGGGGATTGGCCAGCCGGATGTGGGCGGTGAGCGGGACGACGTCGCCGCCAGGGTCGGACGCGGAGTCGGGCGTGTCGGTCTCCTCCCGGCCGCCGAGGGGAGCACCGTCCTCCTTGGAGCGGCCGATGATCGCCTCCTGCTCGGCCAGCGGCGCCCGGTCCCACGCCTCCACGAACATCCGGATGATGCGCACGACGTGGTAGCTGCCCCCCACGGCCCACGCCGGCTCGCCGTCGTCCGCGCCCACCCACACGTGACGGGCGAGCAGGGTGTCGTCGTCGACGTCCAGGTTGGCGCTGCCGTCCTTGAACCCGAGCAGGTTGCGCACCGGCGCTAGCCCCGCCCCCACCTGGGCCCGCCGGTTGAACCCGTCCACCATCCACGCCAGCACCATGGCACTGCGCGTCCGGCGCAGCAGCTGGCGCAGGGCGAAGATGCAGGCGTCGGGAGAGTCGGCGCTGATCGTGAGCAGGAGATCGCCGTGGCTGCGGGTGGGGTCGAGGCGGTCGTTGGCCAGGAACGGCATGGGCGCGAGCGCCGCCGGCTTCAGGGGCCCCAGCCCGTAGCGGTCGTCGAACAACGACGCGCCCGCCGACACCACCACCGACAGATCGGTGGGCGGCGGGCGGTCGCCGAGGGCGCCGGTGTGCAGCGGGGGCAAGGACGGGTCGCGGGGCTCGTACGGACGGCCGGCCATGAGCGCGTCGATCTCGTCGGACAGGTCGCGCAGCAGCCGCTGGAGCCCGTCGCGGTCGCGCGCCACCACGCGGGTGGCCGCCATGAGGCCGCTGGCCGGCACCGGGGAGGTGATCCCGGTCTGGTGCGGACCACGGAACGGGTACCG
>JBIOZN010000074.1:0-4726 GCA_044871175.1 Acidimicrobiales bacterium
GTGATGCTCGGCGGCGCCGGCGAGGGCCCGGGCCAACCCGTCGAGCATGCTGCGGTCGAGGGCGTTGCGCCGCTCCGGGCGGTCGAGGGTGACCACACACACGTCGTCGTGCCAGGTGGAATGGATCATGGCCGGCTCAAGGGTCGAGCACCACGACGACGTCGCCCTCGGTGACCTTGTCGTCGGGGGCGACCCGCACGGCCGTCACTGTGCCGCCGGCGGGAGCGGTCACCGGGATCTCCATCTTCATCGACTCGAGGATCACCAGCTCGTCCCCCTCGCCGACGGTGGCCCCCACCTCGGTGCGCACCTGCCTCACGTTGGCCGTGATCTCCGCCTTCACGTCCGTCATGGCTCGCGCACGGTAGCCCGGGGCCAGGGGAACCGCGACCGGACGCCCGCCGTCACAGCTACTAGACACCATCGCCGAGTCGGCCCGCCCCCCGACGTGAAGAGGTCCCTCATGAAACCGCGCGCCCTCGCCGCCACCCTGCTGGTCCCGCTCGGCCTGCTCGGCCTCGCCGCCTGCGGCAGCGACGACGACGCCAGCCTCACGGTCCGCACCGAGGCGCCGACGACCGAGAGCCCCACGACCGAGGCCAGGACGACCTCCACCCGGGCCTCGACCACCACCACCGACGAGGACACCACGACGTCGTCGACCCGTCGCACCACGACGACGTCGTCCGACGACGCCACCACCACCACGAGCACCGGCGGCAGCTCGACGAGCTCGGGTGGACCCACCCAGACCTACCCGGCCCCGATCCGGGCGGTGTTCGTGCAGACGTTCGAGAGCCTCGGGCTCACCCAGGACCAGGCCGACTGCGCCGTCGGTGTCGTCGAGCAGCGGGTGCCCTACGAGGACCTGCTGTCGGGCGACTTCTCGGCGCTCGTGCAGGACACCGGCTTCGCCCGGGCCTTGCAGGACACGTGCGGCATCGACGCCAGCGACCTGAGCGGCGTCACCACCTCCACCACCGGCTGAACCTTCCGTGGCCACGGCCGCGCTGGTGAGCTTCCGCCTCGGCGGCACCGACGGCGTGTCGGTAGCCGCCGAGCGCTGGGCGGCGGCGCTGCGGCGGTGCGGGTTCGCCACGGTCACGGTGGCGGGCGAAGGCCCGGTCGACCGTTGCGTGCCCGGGCTGGCCATCGACGCCCCCCTCCCACCCCCGCCCGCCGAGGTGCAGCGGGCGCTGGCCGACGCCGACCTCGTCGTCGTCGAGAACCTCTGCACCATCCCCCTCAACCTGCCGGCGGCGCGAATCGTCGCCACCGTCCTGGCGGGCCGCCCGACGGTGCTGCACCACCACGACCCGCCGTGGCAGCGTGCTCGGTTCGCCCACGTCACCGAGCTGCCGCCCGACGACCGGGCCTGGCGCCACGTCACCGTGAACCGCCACACCGAGCGTGAGCTGGCGGCGCGCGGCCTGGAGGCCACGACGATCTACAACGGCTTCGCCCTCGACGTCGCCCCGGGCGACCGCAACGGCACCCGAGCCGCCCTCGCCATCGCTCCCGGCGAACGCCTGCTGCTGCACCCGGTGCGGGCCATCGAGCGCAAGGCCGTGCCGGTGGCGCTGGCGCTGGCCGAGGCGGTGGACGCCACCTACTGGCTCACCGGTCCCGCCGAGGAAGGGTACGGGCCCGCCCTCGAACGGATCCTCGCCGGCGCCCGCACCCGGGTGCTGCGCACGCCCGTGGCCGCCGGCGCCATGGCCGACGCCTACGCCGCCTGCGATGGGGTGGTGTTCCCCTCCACCTGGGAGGGCTTCGGCAACCCGCCCATCGAGGCCGGCATCCACTGCCGGCCCGTCGTGGTGGGCGACTACCCGGTGGCGGCCGAGCTGCGCACGCTCGGGTTCCGGTGGCTGCCGGCCGACGACCCTGCGCCGCTGCGGGCCGCCCTGGCCACACCCGACGACGACGCCCTGGCCAACAACCGGTGCCTGGTCGAGCGCTGGTTCTCCCAGCCCGCCCTCGAGGCCGCCGTCGCCCGCCTGGTGGCCACGGCCGGCTGGTGGCCGTGAGCACCGATCCCGTTCGGGAGCGCCGCCGGCGCGTCGCTCGCTGGACCCTGTTGGCCAACCGCCTCGGCTACCTCGTGCTCGCCGTGGGGATCGCGGTGTTCGTGGTCGGCTTCGCCCTGCAGTTACCCGGCGCCCTCGTCGCCGTGGTGGTCGCCTGCCTGGTGGTGGCGTCGCTGTTGCTGGCGCCCTCGATCGTGCTCGGCTACGCGGTGAAGGCGGCCGAGCGCGACGACCGCGACCACGGCCGCTGACCGCGCCGCCCGGTCCCCGAGCGTTGGGACACTTTCGCGTCGCATTTGCGCGAAAAGTGACCCAACGCTCAGCGCGGGCTCAGGGGAGCCAGCGGTAGGTGGTCCAACCGGGTCGGGGGCGGGCCCCCAGGCGCTCGTAGAAGGCGATGGCGGGCGCGTTCCAGTCGAGGACGTCCCATTCGACCCGGCCCTCGGTGCGGGCCCGCAGGTCGGCCAGCAGCGCGGTGCCGATGCCCCGGCCGCGGTGCCGAGGGCGTACGAACAGGTCCTCCAGCCAGATCCCGGGCCGGCCGAGGAACGTGGAGAACGTCCGCCACCACAGGGCCATTCCCACCGCCTCCCCGTCCACCCACGCCAGGGTGACGCGAGCGACGGGGTCGGCCCCGAAGAGATGGCGCTGGAGGTCGTCGGCGGTGATCACCACCTCGTGGGCCAGCTCCTCGTAGGCCGCCAGCTCGTGGATGAAGCCGTCGATGACGGGCACATCGGCGAGCGTGGCGTCCCGGAGCTCGACGCGCTCGACGCGCTCCATGGCGGCCGACCGTACCGGGGGTCGGGCCGGCGGAGCCGCTCCGGTAGCGTCTCGCCCGAAATGGCGACTCGGCTGCCCGCCTCGGCTCGACGGGACCAGCTGCTGGTGGTCGCCCTCGAGGTCTTCGCCCAGCAGGGCTTCCACGTCACCTCGATGAACGACGTGGCCCTGGCCGCCGGCGTCACCAAGCCGGTGCTGTACCAGCACTTCAGCTCCAAGCGAGAGCTCTACCTCGAGCTGCTGTCGGCCGTGGGGCAGCGCCTGATCGAGCGCATCCGCTCGGCCACCGAATGCGCCGACACCCCGCACGCTCAGGTCGAGCTCGGCTTCGCCGCCTACTTCACCTGGGTGGCCGAGGAGCAGGACGGGTTCGGCCTGCTGTTCGGCGGGGGCGCCCGACGCGACGAGGAGTTCGCCGAGGCGGTACGCGCCGTCGAGGCCGACATCGCCCGGGCCATCGCGCCGCTCATCGCCGCCGACATCGACCCCGACCACCAGAGCATGCTCGCCTTCGCGCTGGTGGGGATGGCCGAGGCCACGGGCCGCCGGGTGCTGGCCGCCGGGGGGGAGTTCGACCCCGACGTCCTCGCCCGTCAGGTCGCCGAGCTGGCATGGGCCGGCCTGCGCGGCGTCCGCCGCCTCGAGGCCCCGCTGCCCGACCCCGGGTAGGCCCCCGCTTGGGTGACCGTTCGGTTGGCCTGGTCAACGCAACGGTGACACACGCGGCTGTCGGGCCTCGAGGCGGGCAGCGGGCGGCATTAGGGCAACGACGCGGCAAGCTGAGGGTGTGACGTCCCGGGCGCCTGACGACGACATCGACGAAGCCCGGCTCGCCGTGCGCCCGCCCAAGCGCTGGGCCGCCGGCGTACCCTCGGTGGCCCTCACCCTCAAGCGGGGCGTCGAGCAGATGGGCCCCCGCCGAGCCCTGCAGGCCCTGCGCCGCCTCAACCAGCACGACGGCTACGACTGTCCCGGTTGCGCCTGGCCCGAGCCCTCTCACCGCACGTTCGCCGAGTTCTGCGAGAACGGGGCCAAGGCGGTGGCCGAGGAGGCGACTCTGCGCCGGGTCGGGCCCGACTTCTTCGCCGCCCACCCGGTGGCCGAGCTGGCCGAGCGCACGGAGTTCTGGCTCGGGCAGCAGGGCCGCCTCACCCACCCGGTCGTCCTCCGGCCGGGCGCGACCCACTACGAGCCCATCGCCTGGGACGACGCCTTCGACCTGATCGCCGCGCGGCTGCGGGGCCTCGTCTCCCCCGACCGCGCCGTCTTCTACACGTCGGGCCGCACCAGCAACGAGGCCGCCTTCGTCTACCAGCTGTTCGTGCGCGCCTACGGCACCAACAACCTGCCCGACTGCTCGAACATGTGCCACGAGTCCTCGGGCGTGGCCCTCGGCGAGTCCATCGGCGTGGGCAAGGGTTCCATCGTCCTCGACGACCTGGCCCGGGCCGAGCTCATCTTCGTGGTCGGCCAGAACCCGGGCACGAACCACCCGCGGATGCTGAGCGCCCTGGAATCGGCCAAGCGGGCGGGGGCGGCCATCGTGGCGGTCAACCCGCTGCCCGAGGCGGGCCTGCTGCGGTTCCGGAACCCCCAGACGGTCCGGGGCCTGGTGGGCGGTGGCACCCCGGTGGCCGATGAGTTCCTGCAGATCCGGGTGGGCGGCGACCAGGCCTTGTTCCAAGCGCTCGGGCACCTGCTGCTCGCCGCCGAGGCAGCCGCGCCGGGCACGGTGCTCGACCACGCCTTCCTCGCCGACCATGTCGACGGTCTCGACGCCTACGCCGACCACGTCGGTGCCCTCGACTGGGACGCCGTCACCGCCGCCACCGGGCTGGCCCGGGCCGACATCGAGCGGGTGGCCGACCGGCTCGCCCGCTCGCGGGCCACCATCGTGTGTTGGGCCATGGGCC
>JBIOZN010000075.1:0-2149 GCA_044871175.1 Acidimicrobiales bacterium
TCGGCATGTACCACGCCCACGCCCACGCCCACGAGAGCGTCCCGAACGGCCTCCTGGGCACGTTCTATGTCGGCCACCTGCCGATGCCGGCGGGGCGCACGGTCTCGGGGATCACGCTGCCGGCGGATCTCACCGTGAGCCAGGACCTGCCGATGGTGCTGAACGACGCCGGCGTGATCGGCCTGAGCCTCGACGGCAAGAGCTTCCCGGCCACCGCGCCGGTGGTCGCCAAGGTCGGAGACTGGATCCGGGTCACCTACTTCAACGAGGGCCTGCAGGTGCACCCGATGCACCTGCACGGGTTCGAGCAGTTCGTCATCGCCAAGGACGGCGAACCGCTCGACCAGCCCTACGCTGCCGACACGATCCTCATCGGCCCCGGTGAGCGTTACACCGTCTTGTTCCAGGCCAGCGCGCCGGGCACGTGGGTGTGGCACTGCCACATCCTCAACCACGTCGAGTCCAACGACGGGATGTTCGGGATGGTGACCGCCGTCGTCGTCAGCTGAAGGGCGCTCGTCGCCGCGGCCGCGAGGCGGATGCGGGGCGGCCGCTCCTCAGGTCCTCCTGGCTGCCTTGGGCAGGGATTTGCACCGTAGAGGTGCAGATCCCTGACCGAAGCGGGTCGGCGCGGCGGGCCGGTCGGCGTCAGGCGTCCGGGGCGAACGCCCCCGTCGCCAGGTCCTTGAACCGCTCGAGGTCCTCGGCGGGGGCGTCGATGCCGCGCAGGGGGCCGGGATCGGCCAGGTGGGTGGCGGCGTAGAGGCGGGCCACCAGGTGACCTCGATCCGACCCGCGCTCGGCCTCCTCCCACGCGGCCGCCTCCACCAGCAGGGCGGCGGCGTAGACGTCGGCCATGAACTGGGCGAGGGGGAAGAGGCGGGCTTCGGCGGTGGAGCGGTCGAGGGTGTGCCAGCGCTCGATGGCGCGCTCGAGGTCGGCGATGCGCTCGTGCACGAGCGCGCCGGTGGGGTCGGTGCCCGCGCCGGCGGCCTGGCGCAGGCGGTCGAGGAACGGGAGGTGGGCCTGCTCGCGCTCCACGGCCCGACGGACGTCGAGGCAGAGGATGTTGTCCGGGCCCTCCCAGATCGTGTTGACCTGGGCGTCGCGCAGGAGGCGGGCCACCGGCCACTGCTCGATGTACCCGTTGCCGCCGTGCACCTCGATCGCGTCGCTGGCGGCGGTGATGCCCAGGCGGGCGGCGCGCAGCTTGATCAGCGGTGCGCCGATGCGCAGGCGCGGGCCGAGGTAGCCGTCGAACACGAGGGCCTGGGCGGCCTCGACCTCGACGATGAGCTCGGCCAGCTTGCGCTGGGCCAGCGGATGCTGGACGAGCGGGGCGTCGAAGGTCTCCCGGGCCGAGGCGTAGCACAAGGCCTCCACCAGGGCGCGCCGGGCGCACCCCAGGCCCATCATGGCGATGCCCAGGCGGGCGCCGTTGGTGAGCTCCATCATGCGGGCCAGGCCGCGGCCGTCACCGGCGCGGGCCGGGCCGCTGGGCGCGACGGTGGCCGGGGCGAGCAGGAAGGCCTCGGCGTCCACCAGCTCGACCTCGGCCGAAGCCACCGCCCGCGTGCCCAGCTTGTCCTTCAGACGCCGGATCCGTACCCCGTTACGGGCGCCGTCACGGCGTTCGAGCAGCACGAGGAATGGGGCGATGCCGCGCACGCCGTCGGGCGCGCCCTCGGGCTTGGCCAGCACGACGAAGGCCGAGCCGTTGGCGTTGGACGCGAACCACTTGAGCCCGTTCAGGCGCCAGGCGTCGCCGGCGGGCGTGGCGGTGGCCTCGAGGGCGGCCAGGTCCGAGCCGCCGCTGCGCTCGGTGAGCATCTGCGCGGCCTCGCCCGCCATCTCCCCCGCGGCGAACAAGGCCCGCACGCGCTCCTTCACGTCGGCGGGGGCGAACTCCTCGGTGAGGCGCACCACCATGTCGCCGCCCGTGCCGAGGGCGCACATCATCCCGATCTCCGCCTGGTCGAGCAGGTAGGCCCACGCCGCCTCCATCGGACGGGGGTCGACGCCGGCCTGGCGGGCCTCGGCGCGGAAGGCGGCCGAGCTGAAGCTGTTGGCGATGAGGTCCTGGCGCGACGCCTCGAAGGTCGGCGGCATCACCACCGTGCTCACGTCGCGTCCCCAGCGGTCGTAACGC
>JBIOZN010000076.1:0-8538 GCA_044871175.1 Acidimicrobiales bacterium
TCGGGCACGGGTGCCGGTGGTGATCATCCCGCCCGACTGGACGCCCGCCGCCGGCCCCTGAGCCGGCCGCCACCGATGGGATGGCGGGCTCGGCGCGTGAGCCGGGCGCCCCGAGTCAGGCGGCGGGCTCGGGCAGCTGGTCCCACAGGGCGGTGAACCGGCCCCGCAGGCGCGTGAGCTCCTCGAGGTGGGCGGCAGCCAGCGCCGTGAGCTTGCGTTCGGCCGCCGGCGTGAGGCGCACGCGCACGACCCGCTGGTCTCGGGCGTCGTCGTAGCGCTGGACGAGGCCGGCGCGCTCGGCCCGGTCGATCAGCTCGACCACGCTGTGGTGGCGGAGCAGGAGGTGCTCGGCGATGTCGCCGATCGAGGGCGGGCCGCCGTGGCCCCGCACGGCCAGCAACAACTGGTGCTGGGCGGGCGTGAGCCCGACGGCGCGAGCCTCGTGCTCGCTCCAGTGCAGGAAGCGGCGCAGCCCGTCGCGCAGCGCCAGCAGCCGGGCGAAGTCGTCGTCGCTGAGCACCTGGGCTCGGTCCATGGCCGCGCCGATCGTATCGTCCCACGATGGTGCGGCCGGCGAGCGTTGGGTCAGTTTCGCGTCGTATGGGCGCGAAAAGTGACCCAACGGTGCGGCGATCGCGGGGTTTGCGATCGCGAGGTGGGGCTGACAGATGTCATGGCCAACTCCTCCCGGATGGCGCTACCGCCGGCGCCTTCCACCCGTCATCCTGAACGGGTGGCTCCCCTCATTCCCCGTGATGCTGCCGGTATCGCCCTCCACGGCGTCACCAAGTCCTACGGCTCAGTGGTGGCGCTGCGCGGGGTCGATCTCGTGATCGCCCCCGGCGAGACCGTCGCCCTGTTGGGCCCCAACGGCGCCGGCAAGTCGACCACGCTCGACATCGTGCTCGGGCTCGGGCGCGCCGACGCCGGCACCGCGACCGTGTTCGGGCGAACGCCGGCCCAGGCCGTGGACGAGGGCCTGGTGGGCGGCATGTTGCAGACCGGCTCGCTCGTGCGGGACCTCACCGTGCGCGAGCTGGTCGCCATGACCGCCGCGCTCTACCCCCGCCCCCTCGACGTCGACCAGGTCCTGGCGCTCACCGGGTTGTCCGACCTGGCCGGCCGGCGCACGCAGAAGCTCTCCGGAGGCCAGACCCAGCGGGTGCGCTTCGCCGTGGCGGTGGTGTCGGACGCCGATCTGCTGGTGCTCGACGAGCCCACGGTCGCCCTCGACGTCGAGTCCCGGCACGCCTTCTGGGGCGCCATGCGGGCCCTGGCGGGGCGGGGCAAGACGGTGGTGTTCGCGACCCACTACCTCGAAGAGGCCGATGCCTACGCCGATCGGATCGTGCTCATGGCGGGCGGGCGCATCGTGGCCGACGGGCCCTCCACCGAGATCAAGGCCCGGGTCGGTGCCCGCACCATCCGCGCGACCCTGCCCGGCGTGGACACGGAGGACCTCGCCCGCCTGCCCGGCGCGCCGGGCCTCGATCGCCATGGCGAGGTCGTCACCCTGACCACGGCCGACTCCGACACGACCCTGCGGGCCCTGCTGGCCGCCTACCCGGCGGCCAGCGACATCGAAGTGCGCGGCGCCGGACTGGAGGAAGCCTTCCTCGAGCTCACACGGGGCGACGACACCGCCGACCCCGAGCCCGCAACTGACCGCCTCGTGGAGGTTTGACCGTGAGCACCGCCGTCTACGCCCGTTACGAGTTGCTGCGCACGTTCCGCAACCTGCGGTTCTTCGGCTTCTCGCTCGCCTTCCCGCTCATCCTGTTCCTGCTCGTCGCCGGCCCCAACCGCCACCAGGAGCTCGACGGCGTCGCCTTCCCCGTCTACTACATGTCCGGCATGGTGGCCTGGGGCACGATGACGGCGATCGTGGCCTCCGGCGCCCGCATCGCCGCCGAGCGGGCGGTGGGCTGGAACCGCCAGCTGCGGATCACGCCGCTGTCGACCTCGACGTACATCGGCGCCAAGGTCGCCACCGGCTACGCCATGGCCCTCGCCAGCATCGCCATCCTGTACACCGCCGGGATCGCCGTCGGGGTGCGCCTCGACGCCGGCCAGTGGCTCACCATGACGGCGCTCATCCTCGGCGGGCTGGTGCCCTTCGCCGCCCTCGGCATCGCCGTCGGCCATCTCATCGGCGTGGATGCCATGGGCCCGGCCCTGGGCGGCCTGGTGTCGCTGTTCGCCCTGCTCGGCGGGGCCTGGGGCCCGCTGGCCACCGCCGGCTGGTTGCACGATCTGGCCCAGATGCTGCCGTCCTACTGGCTGGTGCAGGCGGGCAAGGTCGCCCTCGGCGGCGGTGCCTGGCCGCTGCGAGCATGGGTCGTGGTGGCCATCTGGACGCTCGCCCTGACCCGTCTGGCCGTCTGGGCCTTCCGCCGTGATACCCAAAGGGCCTGAGGCCACGGTTGCTCCGGACGGCCCCCGCCCGGGGTGGGGCGGGGGCTGGCGCCGCCTCGTCTTCCCGGGGGTGTTCCTCGTCTACGTGCTGCAGACCGCGAACGGCGTGGCCGACCACGCCAGCGGCGCGACGGCGGTCGTGGGCTACGTGCTCATCGTCGTCTTCTGTGCCGCCTACCTCGCCGGTCTGGTGGCGCTGTGGACGGCCGAGCGGCGGCGGCTGGCGATGTGCGCGGCCGTCATGGTGGCCGTCTGCGCCGTCGAGGCGGTCATCGCCCATGAGGACGCCTTCGTCATGTTCGTGTACATCGGCGTGCTGGCGATCGCCGCCCTGTGGGAGCGGTCCGTACCCATCGTCGTGGGCCTCGTGCTGGTCGCCATCTTCGTGCCGCCGCTCGTGCCGTCGTGGCACCACGGCCTCGAGGTCGAGGATGGATTCACCCTCGCCATCATCCTGCTCGCCATGTACGCCTTCTTCGCCGTGATCCGGGCCAACCACGACCTGTCAGTGGCGCGCGGTGAAATCGCCCGGCTGGCGGCCGAGGGCGAGCGGGCCCGCATCGCTCGCGACCTCCACGACCTCCTGGGCCACTCCCTCACCACCATCACCGTGAAGTCCGCCCTCGCCGGCCGGCTCCTCGGTCGCGACCCCGAGCGGGCCCGGGCCGAGGTCGGCGAGGTCGAGCGCCTGGCGCGCCAGGCCCTCACCGACGTGCGGGCCGCGGTCAGCGGCTACCGCGACGTCACCGTGGCGGGCGAGCTGGCGGCGGGGGCGGAGCTGTTGCGGACGGTCGGGATCACCGCCCAACTCCCACCCTCCACCGAAATCGTCGACCCCGCCCACCACGAGCTGTTCGGCTGGGTCGTGCGGGAGGGCATTACTAACGTCGTGCGCCATTCCCGGGCGACGTGGTGCGCGGTGACGCTCGGACGGCACTGGATCGAGATCGTGGACGATGGTCTCGGCGGTGGCCTCGGACCGGCGGGCAGCGGGCTGGCCGGCCTGCAGGAGCGGGTCGAGGCCTCGGGCGCGGTGCTCACCGTCGCGCCGCGCACGCCGCACGGCTGGCGACTCCGGGTCGACGCCGCCGCCCCCGACCCGCCCGCCCCGCCGGTGCACGATGACGATCCGGCTGCTGCTCGCTGACGACCAGGCGCTGGTGCGCTCGGCGCTGGCGGCCCTGCTGGCGCTCGAGCCCGACTTCGAGGTGGTGGCCGAGGTGGGCCGGGGCGACGAGGTCGTGGCGGCGGCGCAAGCGCACCGGCCGGACGTGGCCCTGCTCGACATCGAGATGCCCGGCCTCGACGGCTTGGCGGCGGCCGCCGCCCTCGCCCAGGAGCTGCCGCAGTGCGCCGTGCTCATCGTCACGACGTTCGGGCGCGCCGGCTACCTGCGCCGAGCGATGGAAGCAGGCGCCCTCGGGTTCGTCGTCAAGGACGCCCCGGCCGCCGAGCTGGCGGCGGCCATCCGCCGGGTGGCGGCGGGCGAGCGCGTCGTCGACCCCGTGCTCGCGGCCACGACCCTGGCGGGCGGGCCGTCGCCGCTCACAGGCCGCGAGCGCGACGTCCTGGTGGCCGCCCGCGACGGCGCCACCGTGGCCGACATCGCCGGCCGTCTCTACCTGTCCGAGGGCACCGTGCGGAACTACCTCTCGGCGGCCATCGCCAAGACGGGCACGCGCAACCGGATGGAAGCGGTGCGCCTCGCCGACGAACGGGGCTGGTTGTAAACGCAAGTGGATACACCGCGGCCTTGCACCGCCGCCTCTCCAGCGTTGGGTCACTTTCGCGTCGGATAGCAGCAAAAAGTGACCCAACCGGATTGGGGTTGGCGGCGGGACGGCCGCAACGGTGATGTCGTAGCCTTCGCCCTGTGGCGGATGACAGTACGGCGGCAGGGCGGTCGGCACCCGCTCTGCCGGCCCCCTACCAGGCGTTGGCGGACCACCTGAGCGAGCTCGCCCTCCTGGTCGATGCCCAGGGGACGATGGTGGCGTCCCTCGGGCCCTCGCCCGGGCCCCTCGGGTACGACAGCTCCGATCGTCCGGGTGTGCATGTGGCCGAGCGCGTCCACCCCGACGATCTCCCCGGCGTCCTCCAGTTGCTCGACCGCGCGCGGCGCACTCCCGGCCTCGAGGAGCACATCGTCGTGCGGGCCCGGCACCGCGACGGCTCGTGGCGCCAGCTCGAGGTGACGAGCGTCAGCCGGGTGCGGGACCCCGGGATCGAAGCGGGCGTGATCAGGGTGCGCGACGTCACCGCCCTCGACGAGTTGCCGGCCACCGCCGCCGCCGAGCACACCCGCTTCGTGTCCCTGGCCGAGGCCCTGCCTATCGGGGTGCTCAGCGCCGACGCCCATGGGTTCCTCGTGTTCGCCAACGAGATCGCCACCGCCGCCCTCGGGGTCGAGTTCGGCCAGTTGCGCGGCGACCGCTGGCTGGATTGCGTCCACGAGCGGGACCGAGCGCTCGTGCTGGCCACCGTGAAGGACGTGCGGACGTCGAGGGCGTCGGCGCGCATCACCGTGCGCACCGCCGCCCATACCCCCGCCGCCGATGCCGATCGGTGGCTCGAGCTGTACTTCGTCCCCCTCGTCGAAGCCGACCGGTACGTGGGCTGGGTGGCCACGTTGGAGGATGTCACGACCCGCCTGGCCAACGAGCGCACGCTCGCCCACCGGGCCACCCACGACTCCCTCACCGGCCTGCCCAACCGCTGGCTGCTCATGGACCGGTTGCGCCTGAGCCTGGCCCAGGTCGAGCGGCGGGGCGGGGGCATCGCCGTCGTCTTCGTCGACCTCGACGGGCTGAAGGCCCACAACGACGCCCACGGGCACGCCGCCGGTGACGCCGTGCTGGTCGACGTGGCCCGGCGCCTCGAGGGCAGCCTGGACGCCAGCGAGACCGCCGCCCGCATCGGGGGCGACGAGTTCGTCGTCATCGGCGAAGCCCCCGACGGTGCCGCCGCCGCGGCCATGGCCTCGCGCATCCACTCGCTGCTCAGCTACCGCTTGCGTTACGGCGGGGTCGACCTGCCGGTGGCGGCCAGCGTCGGCGTCGCCTATGCCCGCAGCGACCACGACGGCGCCCTGCCGCCGGAGGCGGCCAGCGCCGGCGAACTGGTCGCCTCGCCCGAGGCCCTGGTGGTGCGGGCCGACGCGGCCATGTACGAGAGCCGCCGGGCCCGTCGCGTCCGCTGAGCGCCGCCGGGGCACTTCGGCGCGGCCCCGGTCAGGGATCTGCACCTCCGAGGTGTAAATCCGTGACAGGAAGGGCTCCGGGGCGCGGAGTTCGGGGCCGCCTCAGGCGCCGGCGCGCGGGTAGGTGAGCAGGTGGACGCCGGCGGGGTCGAGGGCGACGTACAGGCCCTCGCCGCGCAGTTGGCCGGCGTCGCGCTCGTAGCGGGCGCCGGACAGCCGATCGTGCAGCACGACGGAGGAGTCGCCGCCGACATCGGGCAGGCGGATGAGGCCGTCGGCGCGACCCCGGCTGAGGTTGGCCACCACGAGGTGGCCAGGGGCGTCGTCGGCCGGCGTCCACGTCCAGGCCAGCAGCTGCTCGCACGAGCGGTTGTCGGGCCAGCCCTCCACGCCGACCAGCGCCCACTGTCCGGTCCGCAGGTCGCCCGCCAGCACGTCGAGCAGGCGGTCGTACCACCGGTGCAGGTCGGCGTCGAGCGTTTCCGCCGGCCGGCGCGCCAGGGCCACGGGAACGTGCACCCGGCGCCCGTCGGCCTGGCCCTCGTGCACGAGGGCGACGCCGGGCAGCGTGAGGGCGATCACCGCCGCCATGCGCGCGGTGGCGGGGTCGAGCACGCTGGCGAGCCGCGGTTCGTCGTGGTTCTCCACGAACCGCACGGTGCGGCCCTGGTAGTCGGGGTCGGCCTGGAGGTGGGCGCGCACCGACGCCGCCGGCTCGCGGTGCACCAGCCGGTCGTACAGGCGCTTGTCGTAACAGGCGTCGAAGCCCTGGGCGACGAGCACGGGCTCGAGGTCCCAGTACGCCTCGGCCCAGAACGCGAACCCCGGATGATGGCGGCGCACCCCCTCGATCAGCGTGGGCCAGTAACCCCGGCCCTCGTCGGGCGTCGGCCCGCCCCGGGCGCGTTCACCCCACGTGCGGGTGAACACGTCGTCCAGCACGAGCATGGCCATGTCGCACCGCACCCCGTCGCACCGCTCGGCGATCTGTTCGACGACGGCGGTGGCCGCCGCCCGGACATCGGCCCGCGACGTGTCGAGCTGCACCACGTCGCTCCAGGCGGGGAAGTAGGGATCGCGCCCGCAGGCCAGCACGTGCCCGCCCACGGAGATGAAGCTGGCCGGGTCGCGAGCCTGGTCCTCGGCGGTGCCGGCGATGCCGTACTCGGGGTGGTCGCGGATCCACGGGTGGTCGGGCGCCACGTGGTTGGGCACGAAGTCGAGCACCAGCCGCACACCCCGCGCGGCCAGCGCCTGCCGGGCGACGGCCAGGCCCTCGTCGCCGCCCAGGTGGGGATCGACGGTGTAGTTGCGGATGCAATAAGCCGAGCCGACGATGTCGGCGTGCGTGACGTCAGGGAGGGCGGCGGCGTACACGGGCCGCATGACGGGGTCGGCCCGGGCGATGGCGGCCCCCCGTTCGCTGCGCTGCCACACGCCCATCAGCCACACCGCCTCGACGCCGGGGCGGGCGACCGCGTCCCACGCCTCGGCGGGCACGTCGCCCAGGGTCACCGGGCGGCCGGCGCGGCGCGCCCGCTCACCCAGCCAGACCCACGTGTTGACCTCGTGGACGACCGGGTGGGCCGGCCAGCCCGGGCGGTTCACGGGTGGACGCCCCGAGCCTCGCGCGCCGTGGCGGCGGTGGCCACCTCCTCGCCCGTGAGGCGGCGGTAGGGCCGGGCCAGCAGCCCCGGGTCGGTGGCCGAGACCCACTCCTCGTCGACCATGGCCGCCATCTGGATGAGGCGGGCCACGACGCCGGTCCAGCCCGTCTGGTGCGAGGCCCCCAGCCCGGCGCCGTTGTCGCCGTGGAAGTACTCGTAGAACAGGACGAGGTCGCGCCAGTGCGGGTCGGTCTGGAACACCTCGGTGCCGCCGTACACCGGCCGGCGCCCGTCCTCGCCCCGCAGGAACGTGCCCACCAGCCGGGCGCCCAGCTCCCGGGCCACCTCGAGCAGGGTCAGCAACCGGCCCGACCCGGTGGGGCACTCCACGGTGAAGTCGGGCCCGTAGTAGCGGTGGTACTGCAGCAGGGCCCGGATGATGAGCAGGTTCACCGGGAACCACACCGGCCCCCGCCAGTTGGAGTTGCCGCCGAACAGCCCGGTGGTGGACTCGGCCGGCTCGTACTGCACCCGGAACTGGTGGCCGTCGAGGTCGAACACGTAGGGCTCGTCGCGGTGGTGGCGCGACAGCGAGCGGATGCCGTGCGGCCCGAGGAAACGGTCCTCGTCGAGCATGCGGGCCAGGATCTGGCGCAGCTTGTGCTCGTCCACCAGCGACAGCAGCCGGTGGCCGTCCTGGCCGGGACGCAGCGGGTCGGCGATGTTGGTGAGCAGGTCGGCGTTGCGGCGCAGGTAGGCGGCGACGCGGGGCTGGAGGCGGGGGAAGCGCGCCAGCGCCGATGCCGGGATGACGGTGCAGGCGCACAGGGGCAGCAGGCCCACGAGTGAGCGCACCTGGAGGCGCTGACCCCGGCCGTCGGGCAGGCGCAGGACGTCGTAGAAGAAGCCGTCCTCTTCGTCCCACATCTCGTCGGGGTGGTTGCCGACGGGGTCGATGGCGGCCGCGATCCAGAAGAAGTGCTCGACGAACTTGAGCACCAGGTCCTCGAACGACTCGTCGTGCTCGGCCAGCATCAGCGCCAGCTCGAGCATGTTCTGGCTGAACAGCGCCATCCAGGCGGTGCCATCGGCCTGCTCCAGATGGCCGCCGGTGGGCAGCGGGGCGCTGCGGTCGAACACGCCGATGTTGTCGAGCCCGAGGAAGCCGCCCTGGAACACGTTCTTGCCCTCAGGGTCCTTGCGGTTCACCCACCACGTGAAGTTGAGCAGCAACTTGGTGAACGACTCCCGCAGGAAGGCCAGATCGACGGTGCCCAGGCCCTCTTCGAGGTGGGCGAGGAACAAGGTGGCGAAGGC
>JBIOZN010000077.1:0-4261 GCA_044871175.1 Acidimicrobiales bacterium
AGCGTGACGGCCGAGGTGCTGGCCGCCGGAGGGCCACAGCCCGCAGCCGGCCCGGCCGGCACCGGCGACGTGTCGGACTGGAGCAACCTCAAGCCCCTCCTCAGCGGCCAGCCGTGACCACCGCCACGACCAGGCGGCCGGCGTCGGCGTCTCGGGGCCGTCCACCGGTGCGGCGGCGGCCGAGGGGGTCGGTGTTCCGCGCCGGACGGCCGCGGCGACGGCTCCTGGCGGTGCTGGCGCTGGCCCTGCTGCTGGTCGGAGTCGTGGTGACGCGCGTCGGCATGCTGCAGACCGTGGACAAGGCCGACTACGCCTCCTACGGCGAGCGCCAGCGGACCCGATCGGTGGCGATCCCGGCCGAGCGGGGCACCATCTTCGACCGTGACGGCCAGGTGCTGGCCCTGTCGGTGCCGACGGCGACGATCTGGGCCGATCCCCGCCTGATCGAAGACCCGGCGGCGGCCGGTCTCGCCCTCGGGGCGGCGCTGGCCATGACGCCCGAGGAGACCACCGCGCTCGTCGCCCGGCTCGGCAACACCAGCGAGTTCGAGTACGTCCGGCGCCAGGTCGACGACACCGCAGCCGAGGCCGTCAAGGCCCTCGATCTGAAGGGCGTGTACCAGTACGCCGAGCACAAGCGCTTCTACCCGTCGGAGGAGGTCGGTCGCAGCGTGCTGGGGAGCACCGACCCTGACGGCAACGGCATCGCCGGCCTCGAGCTGCAGTACAACGAGGAGCTCGAGGGCGTGCCCGGCGAGCTGATCCGCGAGCGCGACCAGCAGGGCCGGACCATCCCGACCGGGCGTCGTCAGGTGATCCCGGCCGAGCCGGGCGACGACCTGCGCCTCACCCTCCAGCGGACCCTGCAGTACGAGGTCGAGCAGTACCTGCTCGGCCAGGTCGCCCAGACGCAGGCCCGTGGTGGCATGGTGCTGGTGATGGACGTCGCCACGGGCGACCTGGTCGCCGTGGCCAACGTCCGGGTCGACGAGGCCGGTCGGCCGGAGCTGGCCCGCGCCAACCTGGCCGCGGTCGACATGTACGAGATCGGTTCCGTGAACAAGGTGATCACCGCGGCCGCGGCCATCGAGGAGGGCACGGCGGGACTCAACACGCCCTTCGAGGTCCCCTACCGCTACCAGTTCGCCGACCACGTGTTCATCGACGCCGTGCCCCACGAGGACACCGTCTGGACGCTCGGCGACATCGTCGTGAAGTCCTCGAACGTCGGCACGATCAAGGTGGCCGAGACCCTCGGGAGCGCCCGGGTCGACAAGTACATGCGGGCCTTCGGCGTGGGCGAGGTGACGCCGCTGCAGTTCCCCGGCGAGGCCAAGGGCCTGCTCCCGCCGCACGAGCAGTGGCGCGGCACCGAGAACGCCACCATCCCCTACGGCCAAGGCGTGGCCTCCACCGCGCTGCAGATGGTGGCGGCGGTGAACACCATCGCCAACCGGGGCACCTACGTGGCGCCCAGGCTCGTGCTCGGCAACATCGACGCCGAGGGCGAGGAGCACGCCGTCGACGAGCCCATCTCCCACCGGGTGATCTCGCCCGAGACCGCGGCGGAGATGGACACCGTCCTCGAAGAGGTGGTGTGCGAGGGCACTGCCACCCGCGCCGCCATCCCCGGCTACACGGTGGCCGGCAAGACCGGCACCGCCTACAAGGCCCAGGACAACGGCACCTACGTCGACGAGCACGGCAAGCGCCACTACTACGCCTCGTTCGTCGGCTACGTGCCGGCCGAGGACCCCCGGTTCACGGTGCTCGTGTCGATCGACGAGCCCCAGGGCAACCACTACGGCGGCCTGGTGGCGGCACCGCTGTTCGTCCAGACCGCCCAGGCCGCGCTGCGCCAGTTCGCCGTGCCGCCGCCCACGGCCGGCGGCGGCTGCCCGGCCGGGCGATGAGCGGGCCGGCGGGCCAGACGCTGGACGCACTCGTGGCCGAGGCGGGCGCGCACGGTCTGCGGGCCATCGGTCGCCGGGGCGAGCAGGGGGTGGTGCCGGTGGCGATCACCCACGACTCGCGCCGCGTCCGGCCCGGCACGCTGTTCTGCTGCCTGAGAGGGGAGCGCGTCGACGGGCACGACTTCGCCCCAGCCGCCGTCGCCGGCGGCGCCACGGCCCTGCTCGTCGAGCGGTCGCTCGGTCTCGACGTGGCCGAGGTGATCGTGGAGGACACGCGTGTGGCGATGGCGCCGCTCGCGGCCGCGTTCTTCGGCGAACCCTCAGCCAGCCTTGCCGTCGTCGGTGTCACCGGCACGAACGGCAAGACGACCGTCACGCACCTCCTGGCGGCCGTGCTCGAGGCGGCCGGTTGGCCGACCGGCATCATCGGCACGCTCTCGGGATCCCACACGACGCCCGAGGCTCCCGAGCTCCAGGAGCGGCTGGCGGCCTTCCGTGACGAGGGCCGGCGTGCCGTCTCCATGGAGGTGTCGTCGCACGCGCTGGCCATGCACCGGGTCGACGCGACGCGCTTCGCCGTGGCCGTGTTCACCAACCTCGGCCGGGACCACCTCGACTTCCACCACACCGAGGCGCGCTACTTCGCGGCCAAGGCGCGCCTCTTCCAGCCCGACCTCAGCGCGCTCGGCGTCGTGAACCGTGACGATCCCCACGGCCAGCTCCTCCTCGACGCCGCGACGATCCCCACAGTGTCGTACTCGCGGGCCGACGCCCACGATGTGGTCGTGGCGCCCGACCACGCCCGCTTCACCTGGAGGGGCCAGCGGGTGCGCCTGCGCCTCGGAGGCGGTTTCAACGTGGCCAACGCCCTTGCGGCCGCCACCGCGGCCAGCGCGCTCGGCATCGACGACGCCACCGTGGCCGCCGGGCTCTCGGGCGCCCCCGTGGTACCCGGCCGGTTCGAGCCGGTCGACGCCGGCCAGGGCTTCGCCGTGATCGTCGACTACGCCCACACACCCGACGGCCTGGCCGAGGCCTTGACGGCGGCCCGCCAGGCCACCGAAGGTCGCGTGCTCGTGGTGTTCGGCTGCGGCGGCGACCGCGACGCCACCAAGCGACCCGCCATGGGCGCCACCGCGGCGGCGCTGGCCGACGTGGCGGTGGTCACATCGGACAACCCCCGCAGTGAGGATCCGGCTGCCATCATCTCCGCCGAGCTGTCCGGTGTCCCCGCGGGTGCTCCCACGCGCCTGCTCGTCGAGCCCGACCGCCGCACGGCCATCGCCATGGCCTTCGAGTCCGCCGGCGAGGGCGACGTCGTGCTGATCGCCGGCAAGGGCCATGAGACGACGCAGACGGTTGGCGACCGGGTCCTCCCCTTCGACGACCGGGCCGTGGCCCGGCAGCTGCTCGAAGGCCAGATGCGCGAAGGGGACTCGGGCCAGTGACCGCGCTGTTCATCGCGGGCGCGCTGGCCATGGTGATCTCCCTGATCGCGACCCGGGTCACCATCAGGATCTTCGGCCGCATGGGCCGGGGTCAGCCCATCCTCGGCAAGGAGGACCGCGGCCCCGAGCACGAGCACAAGGCTGGCACCCCGACGATGGGAGGCATCGCCATCCTGGGCTCGGCGGTGCTGGCCTACCTGCTCACCCACCTCCGCGAGGGCGTGGTGTTCTCGGACCAGGTGCTCATCATGATCGTCGGCATCGCGATCCTGGCGTTCCTCGGCTTCCTCGACGACTACGTGAAGGTGCGGAGGGCCCGGAACCGGGGCATCTTCTGGAAGACGAAGGGCTGGTTGGTGCTGGCCGTCAGCGCCGCCATCGCCCTGTGGCTCGGCCTGGCGACCAACGTCAAGACAACCCTGTCGTTCACCCGCTGGGACTACCCCGGGTGGGAGCTGCCCCTGTGGCTCTGGGTGATCTGGGCCACGGTGATCATCTTCGCGACGACGCATGCGGTGAACGTGACCGACGGCCTCGACGGCCTCGCCGCCGGCACGTCGCTCTTCGGCTTCATCGCCTTCACCGTCATCGCCTTCTGGGGCTTCCGGAACCCCGACATCTACGAGATCGTCAACCCCCTCGACCTCGCCGTCCTGGCCGTGGCCCTGGCCGGGGCCTGCGCTGGCTTCCTGTGGTGGAACGCCGCGCCGGCGCGGATCTTCATGGGCGACGTCGGCGCACTGGGCATCGGCGCCTCCCTTGGCATGCTGGCCGTCACCTCGAACACCCAGCTCCTCCTTCCGATCATCGCCGGCCTGCAGGTGATGGAGATCGGCAGCGTGGCGCTCCAGATGGGCACCTACCGCCTCAGCGGTCGGAGCCGCCGCCTGTTCAAGATGT
>JBIOZN010000078.1:0-2038 GCA_044871175.1 Acidimicrobiales bacterium
CTGCCGTCGGGCGTGGGGTAGTCGGTGCCGAACACCTGCACCGGCGGCCGCCGCCCGAGGGTCGCCTTCATCACCAGGGGGATGAGGTTGGTGGTGACGGTCCAGTCCTCGCCGATGCGCCCGTCGAAGCTGGCGCCGGCGGCGTTGAAGTAGCGCAGCGTCACCCACCGGGGCCCGCCCGCCGCCTCCAGCCATGGCAGCATCCGCTCCACCAGCAGCTTGGACTCGCCGTAGGGGCTCTCGGGGTGCACGGGGGCGTCCTCGGCCACGGGCAGCGTCTCAGGCGTGCCGTACACGGCGCAGGTGGAGGAGAACACGAAATGCTCCACGCCGCCGGCGGTGAGCGCCTCGAGCAGGCGCAGGGCGCCCGCAGTGTTGTTGGCGAAGTAGCGGGCGGGCTCGCGCACCGAGTCGCCGGGGGCCTTGTAGGCCGCGAAGTGGATGCAGGCGTCGACCTTGTAGCGCTGGACCAGGTCGGTGACGAAGTCCCGGTCGGCCACGTCGCCCACCTCGAGGGGGGCGTCGACGACCGCCGACCGGTGGCCGAGCTCGAGGCTGTCGAGCACCACGACCTCCCGCCCGGCCTCGCGCAGCGCCCGCACCGTGTGGGACCCGATGTAGCCGGCGCCGCCGGTGACGAGCACGGTCATGGGCGGCGAGGATAGGGGTCGAGGGCGGGCGGTAATCTGCGCCGCCGTGCACCGCCCGCTGCGTTTCGAAGAGCACCGCTACGTCGGCGACAAGCGCGACCAGGTGGTGCACGACCTCGACGCGTGCGACGCGCCCGACGTCATCGACGAGCTCATGCGGGCCGAGACCTACCTCGCCTTCGGCCCCGACACCCTGCCCGAGGCCCGCAATCGCGGGTATCACCTCTGCCGCCGGTGCCCGGGCGTGCGCGCCGCGGCGGCCGAAGCGGCGGCCGCCGCCGAGGGGTGACCGCCGGCCGGCCGTCTGAGGCCGGCACTTATGGGTCACGTTCGGGCCGTATGCGCGTGAAAGCGACCCAACGCTCGGAGGGCTCGGAGGCCCCGTGAACGGGACGTTCGCCTCCGGCGGCCTGCGCCTGGCCCGTTACCTCGTGCTCCCCGCCGCTCGGTCGGCCGGCACCACCGACCTGCCCGGCTTCATCTTCTGCCACGGCTTCCCCGTGGGACCGCTCGATGCCCGCCGGTCGGCGGGGACGTTTCCCGAGCTCATGGACCGCATCAGCCACGAGATGGGGTGGGCGGCCATGACGTTCACCTTCCGCGGGTGCGGCACGAGCGAGGGCGACTTCTCCCTGCAGGGGTGGGCGGAGGACCTCCGGGCGGCCATCGACCACTTCGTGGCCAGTTGCGGGCCGAGCGGGATCTGGCTGGGCGGGACGTCCACCGGCGGGTCGCTGGCGGTGTGCGTGGCCGCTGGCGACGACCGCGTCCGGGGCGTGGCCGCCCTGGCCGGCCGGGCCGACTTCGACGACTGGGCCAACCAGCCGCGGCGCTTCCTCGAGCACGCCCGCGACATCGGCGCCGTGCGCGACCCCATGTTCCCCCGCCAGTTCGACCGCTGGGCGCGGGAGCTGCGGAACTACCGTCCGCTGGCGGCCGCCCGGCGCCTGGCCCCCCGGGCACTGCTGGTGGTGCACGGGGCCGACGACGACGTGGTGCCCACCGTCGACGCCCGCCTCCTGGCCGAGGCCCACGGCGACGCCGAGCTGCGGGTCATCACCGGCGCCGGCCACCGGCTGCGCCACGATCCCCGGGCCGTCGCCATCCTGCTCGGCTGGCTCGACCGCCAGCGCAGCCGCGTGGCCCTGGCGTGAAAGCGGCGCGACGGGCGCCGGCGGCCCGCGCTCGGCGTACTGGCAGGCGATCTTCCTCCCCGGCCCAGCTCAGCGCCCCCGCCCTTCTGCCAGAACGAGCCTCGGCCCCTCCCATCCGGCGGGTCCGGGCGGTGGTGGTGGCCTGGAACAACGCCGCCATCATCTCACCGACGCTCGATGCCCTGTGCTCGTCGGAGTGGCCGGGCCCGGTCGACGTCGTCGTGGTCGACAACG
>JBIOZN010000079.1:0-3624 GCA_044871175.1 Acidimicrobiales bacterium
GGCGTGACCGGCAACCATCGCTGATATGGGCCGGTTCGCCACCTACCTCGAAGCCAGGCAGGCGGCGAGCAACGCGGGCGTGCCACCGTCGCTGCGCACCCCGCACGGTCGCCGGCTCGTGCGCATCGCCAACGCCAGCGTCGCCGTCAGCGCCCTCGGCGCCCTGCTGATGCTCGTGTTGCTCGCCACCGCCTCCACGGCGTGGATGGCGTACGTGGCCGCCAGCCTCGTGATCACCGCCGGTGTGCTCACCGGCACCATCACCGTCGGTCGCCTGGCCGGCCTCGAGCGCAGCCGCCGCTGACACGCGTCGCTTGCGTGTACGTCGGGCTCTTCGACTGCGTCTCGGTGCGATTTCCGCCATATGTGGCGGGATTCGCGCCGAGACTTCCCCCGCCCGAGACGCCGGCTCACGTCCGGTCCGCACCAGGAAGTCCTCCCACGTGCGACGACCGGCCGGCGCCTCGGGTGCGAGGTTCGCACCGGCCCGGATCGCTCCGGCCGCGGCCCCGGGAAGCGGCACCGGAAAGAGGAGCCGGCGCTTGCGGACAGCGCGCAGGTAGGTCCGCAGCAGGTGCTCCATCGTCAGCGCCTCGGGGCCGGCGACGTCGCCGACCAGCCCTGCGGGCGCAGCCAACGCCATCGGAGCCAACCGGTCGGCGACCTCGTCCGGGTCGACGGCCGGGCTCGCCGGCGGGTACGAGCGGCCGCCCCTCCTGCGGCGGCGGCGGCCGAGGCCGACGGCCTGGTCGAGGACCGGGCCGTCGTCGACGCGTTCCTCGGCGCGGCCCGTCAACTGCGCACCCGGGGTGCTGGTGCGCGCGGTCGGCCGGACAGTCGCGGTGATGGGCTTCCTCGTCGGGGATGCCCGGATCCACGACATCGTGGTGCTCGCCGACCCCGAGCGGATCCGCCGACGGCAAGGCGCACCGTGGTGACCCGCGGGCCGCCGGCGCCGGCGCTGAGCCAGGCTGGAGCGGGTGCGGCTCGGCACGTGGCTTCCCTGGGTCATGCGCGCGCTGTGGGCCGGGCTGGCGCTGCTGGCCGGGCCCGCCCTGGCCAGCGCGCTGGCCGAGCGCAGCCGCCCCGTCGAGTTGGTCGCCGCCGTCCTCGCCTGGGGGCTGTGGGCGGTGGGCCTCGTGGCCGCGCTGGTACCCACGACGGTCTCCCTCACGGTCCTGCGGTTGCTGGCGCCCACGGCCGTCGCCGCCGCCGTGGCGGCCGGCCTCGCGGGCGCGTCGGCCTCGGCCACCGCCGCCGCCCTCGCCGGCACCGGTGCCGCCGCCCTCGTCGCCGCCCGCGCCGAGATCGGTCAGCACTTCGTCCAGGGCTCGGCCTACGGCGACGAGCAGCGCTTCCCGCTCCGCCCGCCGGGCCCCGTCGTGGTCGCGCTCCCCGTGCTCGCCGCCCTGGTGGTCGTGGGCGCCCTCGCCGGGCCCCTGCTCTTGGCGGCGCGCGCGTGGGTAGCCGGAGCGGTGACCCTCGCCGTCGGGTTCCCCTTGGCGGTGGTTGTCGCCCGCCGCCTGCACGAGCTCAGCCGGCGGTGGCTCGTGGTCGTGCCTGCGGGCGTCGTGGTGCACGACCCGGTAGGCCTCACGGACAACCTGCTGCTGCCCCGGGCCCTGCTGGCCCGGATCGCGCTGGCCCCTGTGGGCACCGGGGCCGCCGACCTCACCCTGGGCGCGCCGGGCCTGGCCCTGGAGATCACGAGCCACGAGCTCGTCACCGTCGTCCTGGCCGCCGACCGCCGCCACCCCCAGGGCCGGGCCCTCCACGCCCAGGCCGTGCTGGTGGCTCCGTCGCGGCCCGGCGCGGTGCTCGCCGCCTGCGCCGGCCGCCGCCTCCCGGTCGTGTCGGGCGCGCCCCGGTAGCTTGCCGGCAGTGGCCCACGGCGTCGAGCGAGCAGGCGGGCTCCGGCGCCCTCGGCCCACCCTCGCGCGGCGGGGCCCGCTCGCCCTGGTGGTCACGATCGCGCTGGGGGCCAGCTTCGTCCTCAGTGGATGCGGCCTCACGGGCGAGGAGGGCGCCCTCGGTGGCCTCACCGGTGACTGCGTCAGCGCCATCCACGAGCTCGAGCGCGAACGCGGCGTCCCCGTCGACGTGACCTTCGCGGGTGTCGCCGGAGGATCGGTGCGCTTCACCGACACCGGGCGTCCACCGCTGCGGGCGGGAGTGGTGCTCCAGCCCCCGGAGGACGCGCACATCACCGATCCCTCCGGCCGCTGGACGGGCCCGGTCGACTACGCCCACAGCCGGCTGTCCACCCTCCTGCTGGCCGACGCGCTGCCGGCCACCCGCGGCAACGTCGAGCGCCTCGAGGTCACCTGGCAGCGCCCGGGGGAGACGTTCACCGCCATGCAGGCCGTCGTCGACGTCAGCGGCGTGACGGGCCGCGCCCGGGTCGAGGGAACCGATGTGGTGGCCGACGTGCGCGTCCCCGCGACGTGGGGGCCGGCCGCGATCGGTGCCGGCGCCGAGGGCATCGACGTCGCCGTCGCCGACGCCGGCACGGCCACCCCTCCCGGCGCCACCACCGCCGTCACGACCGCGGGTGAGCCGGGAACCGCGGGCGTGCGGATCCCCGTGACGGCGTTCACCGGCGCGCCGCCGGCGCCGGGGACCCAGGTGGAGATCCCCCTCGTCGCCCGCTTCAGCTACGCCACCACGTCGCTGCTGCAACTGCGACCGGCCACCGACAGCGAGGCCCTGCCCGACTACGGCACGGCCTGCGACCGCCCCCGCCGGGAGGGGCCGCCCGCCACGCACGACTTCTCGCGCTACGAGCAGCTCGACGTCTACGTGGTGGCCCGCCTCGTGGTCGCAGCCTGAGACGCGACGACACCACCCCCGAGCACGACGGTGTCGGTGGCGTCGTAGACGACGACGCTCTGTCCCGGCGCAATGCGCCGCTGGGGCTGGTCCCAGCGGACGATGGCCCGGGCGGGCTCGTCGGCCACGACCTCGACCTCGGCGCGGTGGGCCCGCCCGTGGGCCGAGCACTGCACGCGCACCGGTCCTGCGGGCACCCCGCCCGGCCACGTCACCCGCTCGAGCGGCAGCGTCGGCGCCGCCAGGTCGTCCTCCGCTCCCACCGTGACCGTGCGTCCGGCCACGTCGACGGCGACGGCGAACCGGCGCTCGCCCCCGCCCCGCAGGCCCAAGCCCCGGCGCTGGCCGAGGGTGACGAGCTCGACTGCGCCGACCCGGCCGATCTCGACGCCGGCCGTGTCGACCACGCGCCCGGGATGGAGCTCGAGCCGAGGCGCGAGGAACCGCTGCCGCCCGCCGGCCGAGGGGATGAAGCAGACCTCCTGGCTCTCGGGCTTGGCCGCCGTCCGCAGCCCGAGGACACCGGCCCGCCGGCGCACCTCGGCCTTGGTGAGCTCACCGACGGGGAAGTGGGTGCGGGCCAAGCGGGGCTGGTCGAGCATGTGCACGACATAGCTCTGGTCCTTGCCCGCATCCGCGCCGCGGGCCACGAAGCGGCGGCCGTCGCGCTCGACGACCCGGGCATGGTGGCCGGTGGCCACCGCGTCGAAGCCCAGCTGTTCGGCGCGCCGGTAGAGGCGGTCGAACTTCACGTGCCGGTTGCACTCGACGCACGGGTTGGGCGTGCGACCGGCG
>JBIOZN010000080.1:0-4510 GCA_044871175.1 Acidimicrobiales bacterium
CGTCGCCGTGCGCGCCCTGTCCGGTGTGGCCGCGGTGGCGGCCCTGCCCCTGGCCTGGGCCGCCGGACGGCGCGTCGGTGGCCGCCCGGGTGCGGTCGCCGCCCTCGTGCTGTTCGCCCTCAGCCCCTACGCCGTGCGCTACGCCACCGAGGCCCGCATGTACGCCCTGGTCATGGCCGTCGTCCTGGCCGGCTACCTGGCCGTCCGGCGGGCCCTCGAGCGGCCCGACACCGGCCGCCTGGCCGTCGTCGCCGCCCTCACCGCAGTGCTCGTGTGGCTGCACTACTGGGGCGCCTACCTCCTGGTGGCCACCGCCGCCGTCCTCCTGGTCTCGGCCTGGCGCACCCGGCCGACGGCCGCCCGGCGCCCGACGCTTCGGGTCGTGGCCGCCTTGGCCGTGGGCGCGGCCACCCTCATCCCGTGGCTGCCCGTCCTCGCCGACCAGGCCCGCCACACCGGCACGCCGTGGGCCGATCCCACCCGGATCAGCACGTCCCTCTCCACCAGCGTCGACGACCTGGGCGGGTACCTGGTCGACGCCCACCTCCTCAGCGTCGCCCTGATGGTGTTGGTGGCCCTCGCCCTGTTCGTGGAACGCGAGCCGGCCGCGCCAGGTCCTTCGCCGGTGCTGCGCTTCGAGCCGCGCACGGTGCCCGGCGTACGCGGCGAGGGGGCCGTGGCCGCCCTCACCCTGGCCCTGGGCACCACCGTCACCATGCTCACGGGCAGCGGCTACGCCACGCGCTACGCCGCCGTCGTCGTGCCCCTCATCCTGCTGGCGGCCGCCGCCGGTGTGGCCCGGCTGCCCCGGCCGGGCGAACGGGGCGTCGTGCTGGTGGTGGTGGGGGTCCTGGCGCTTCCCGGGCTGGCCTTCGCCGCCACCGAGCACCGCACCCAGGCCGACGACGTGGTGGCCGCCATCAACGCGCAGGCGGCGCCCGGCGACGTCGTCGTCTACTGCCCCGACCAGCTGGGCCCCGCCTTCAGCCGGGGGCTGCGCACCGACCTCGCCCCGCAGGTGTTCCCGTCCGGAGCGGCGCCCACCTTCGTCGACTGGACCGACTACGCCGAACGCAACCGGGCGGCCGACCCGGCGGCCTACGCCGAGGGCGTGCTGGCCGGCGCCGCCGGGCGCACCATCTGGCTGGTGTGGGCGTCGGGCTACCGCACCCTCGACCAGCGGTGCGAGCTCGTCGCCACCTCCTTCCAGGCGGCCCGGGCCGATTCCGGCGTGGTGGTCACCGACGACGGCGCCAGCCACGACGAACACGCCTGGCTCACCCGCTACGGGCCGGCGAGCTGACCATCGGCGGGTCACCTCGCCGCCTCGGCGGCGGGCATCGACGCAGGACGTCGATCGGCGTCACGCCGGCGGTCACCGCCGCCCGTGGCACGATGCCGCCGTGAGCGTCGTCCTCGTCGACCGGTCGCGCCCCGGCGTCACCCGGATCACCCTCAACCGCCCCGAGCGGCTCAACGCCATGACCACCGAGCTGATCCAGGGGCTGCACGACGCCCTCGACGACGTCGCCCGCGACTGCGAATGCCGGGTGGTCGTGCTCACCGGGGCCGGGCGGGGTTTCTGCGCCGGGCTCGACCTCACCGGCTACGGGGACGCGCCCGGCACCGAAGGGTTCGGCCGGACCCAGGCCGGGTTCGCCGTCCAGCGCCACATCGCCCGGCTCATCCCGCACCTGCGCTCGCTGCCCCAGCCGGTGATCGCCGCCGTCAACGGGCCCGCCGCCGGAGGCGGTTTCGCCCTCGTGCTCGGCTCCGACATCCGCATCGCCGCCGACACCGCCCGCTTCGGCGCCGCCTTCATCCGCATCGGCCTGTCGGCCTGCGACATCGGCACCAGCTGGCTGCTGCCCCGGCTGGTAGGCGCGGCGCGCGCCCACGAGCTGATGCTCACCGGGCGCGTGTTCGACGCCGCCGAGGCGGGCCGGATCGGCCTGGTGACCGACGTGGTGCCCGACGCCGACCTGCTGGACGTGGTGCACGCCAAGGCCGACCAGATCATGGCCAACACGCCCTTCGGCGTGCTGCTCACGAAGGAGGCCATGTGGTCGGCGCTGGAGATCCCCGGCCAGCAAGCGGCCATCGATCTGGAGAACCGCCAGCAGATCATGGCCAGTGCCACCGAGGACCACCGCGAGGCCATGGCGGCCTTCGTGGAGAGGCGCCCCCCGGTGTTCCACGACCGCTGAACCGCTGGCGTTGACCGTCGGGTCGGACCGGTCGCCGCAACGGTGACATGACCGCCGGGGGAGCGGCAGGGGGAGCGGCAGGGGAGCACCGGAGGGCGGGCGCTCACCCCCCGCCGGCGCCGACGGCGGCGTAGGTGCCGAGCTGGCCCTCGTTGGTGATGAGGTCACTCACCGGCTGGTAGGTGCCGAGCTTGGCCGGGTCGGTGACCTGGTACTGCACCATGCGGCCGCCCTCGATGAGGTAGGCGTCCCGCAACCCCTCCATGTGCCCGGTGAGCCCCTCGATGAGCAGCGGCATGCGGGCGTTGATGGAGCGGTTGGCGACGATGATGTTGGCCCGGTCGAGCCCGCCCGGCAGCGTGGCCGCCAGGCGCAGCACCTCGGTGGTGTACCAGGCGAACAACCACCCGGTGCCGTACGGGGTCTGGGCCGGGTCGAGGCCCTGGCTCTGCACGACCTGCCGGAACAACCGGACGGCGGGGTCGTCCTGGGTGGCGGGGTCGTTGACGTCCTTGTACGTCTGCACCAGGTAGGTGCCGGCGCCCGTGAGCCCCTGGGCGATGAGCGGCTGGAAGTACTGCGACAGCGCCTGGCAGGTGGCCGCCATGATCACCACCGGCCGCCACGCGCTCTTCTCGACCTCGGCCATCGCCTGCGTGCAGTACGTACCCGAGGTCTCGATGAGCAGCACGTCGGCTCCGCTGGCGGCCAGGCTGGTGAACTGGTTGGTGAGGTTGGGCGCGGTTGCGTCGTGCCGCTCCTGCTGGACGAGCTGCAGCGACGTGCCCTGGACGGCGGCCTCGAACCCCTTGGCGTAGCTCTGGCCGTAGTCGTTGTTAAAGGTGATGGCGGCGACCGTCGCGCCGTCGGGGAACTGCGTCGCGAGCCACTGGGCCCACAGCTGGGCCTCGCTGAAGTAGTCGAGCAGCAGAGGCGTGGTCCACGGGTGGTGCTCGACATCGCCCCACTGGACCGCGCCGCCGGCCACGAACAGGTGGGGCATGCACTCCTGGTTGAGCTCGTCCCAGACGCCGAGGTTGTTGGGCGTGCCCAGCATCGCGGTGGTGGCGGCGTAGCGCCCCGACTGGAGCATCTCGTCGACGTTGGTCTTGGTGCGGCCGGGCTCGTAGGCGTCGTCCTTCACGTCGAGGACGATCTTGCGCCCGCCGATGCCGCCGTAGGTGTCGTTGACGTACCGGAGGTAGCTCGCCACGCCGTCACCGAACAGCCCGAGGGCGGCGAGCGGCCCGGACTTGGGCAGGCTGGAGAACAGTCGAATCTCCTCGGCGCTGATGCCCTGGCCCGGGTCCCAGTCGGGCGGGCACGCCCGGGTGTCGAGCACGAAGCCGCCCGCCCCCTTGTACAGGTGGGGATCGGTGGGGTCCTGGCCGTAGGGGCCGCCGGGCACGAGGGTGGCGGTGCCGAACCCGTCGGGCCGCGTGCCGGCCGCCGGGGCCGTGCCGGCCGCCGGCGTGGTGGTGGTCGCGGCCGTGGTGCCGGCCGCCGGCGCGGTGCCGGAGGTGGCGCCGTCGTCGTCACCGCAGGCGGCGGTGAGGGCGAGCGCGCCCAGCACGACGGCGGCCGCGCACCTCCGTCGGCGTGGTCGCATGCGGCGCCGGCCCCCTTTCCCGCGGGCTCACGACGACCGGGGCGGGATGGTCCACCACGGGTGCAGGTCGAGGCCGAGCTCGGTGATCTCCGACAGGCCGCTCCACACGAAATGCAAGATGACCTCCTCGGCCCGGTCGATGTCGGGGCGGCCGGTGTCGAGCCAGTGCAGCACCATGGCCCGCACCGACATCACGAAGCCCTTGGCCAGCAGCTCGGCGTCGGGCCCGCCCCCGTACGCCCGCGCCACCTCGGCCACCCGGGCGGCGTCCAGCCGGGGCAACCCGCCGAAGGCCGTCTCGCCGGCGGCGTAGCGGTAGCCGCTGGGATCGTCGCGGGCGTACTCGAGGTGGACGCGCACCACGCGCCGCAGCGCGTCGCGCCGGCCCCGCACGCTCGACAGGGCCGCCTCGACCCGGGTGCGCAGCTCCTGCACGTGGCGCAGGTACACCGCCTCCACCAGTCCGTGACGGTCGCCGAAGTAGTTGTAGACGAGCGCGCGCGATACCCCAGCGGCGTCGGCGATCTCCTCGAACGTGACCCCCGCCGGATCGCGCCCGCGGAACACCTCCGCCGCCGCCGTGATGATCTGGGCGCGCCGCTCGTCGCGCGCCAGGCGCGTGCGCACCCGTGGCGGCGCCGAGGCGAGGTGGGCGTCAGCCGGCACGGATGGCATCAGCGGCCGGCTGGGAGGC
>JBIOZN010000081.1:0-2141 GCA_044871175.1 Acidimicrobiales bacterium
ACTGACCCGTCCTTGCTCGTGGTTTGGCGATCGCCTGCAGCTCGCGGGTGATGCGGTCGGGCCAGTCGACCGGCCGCCAGATCGCCGCGTCGCACCCCGCCTCGACCAGCCGCGCCAGCCACGCCGACTGCTCGGCCGTCACCGTCTCGTCGGCCCGTTTGATCTCGCGCCACAGCACCCCGCCCGGGCCGACGATGGTCAGGTCGGGGTAGCCCTTGCCGTCGGCGGCGACCGCGGTGCGCCACCGTTCGGCGCCGGTCTCCGGGTCGTTGGTGAGGCGGGCCGGCCGGAAGTGCGCCACGTGCAGGTGCAGGTAGTGCGCCAGCTCGATGACGCTGGCCTGCAGGGTGGTGCCGGTCATCGCTGGCACCACCCTGCGTCGGGTCTTGGTGGTCACCACTGGCCGCCGATGTAGCTGGGCGGGGATCCGGCGTTGTCGAGCAGGGCGCGGCGGCCGCGGTAGGCCACCGGCTCGGCCGTCGGGTTCTGCCACTCCTCGAGGGCCAGGCCCAGCTTCTTGGCCTGGGTCGGGTTGTTGCCGACGAAGTCATGGCACCAGCGGCAGGAGTCCATCACGTTGGAGGGCTGGTCGTGGGCGACCTTCGCCGCACCGTGGCGGCCGCCCATCTTGACGGTCTTGCGGTGTGACCGGTCGGTGGCCCGGCCGGTGCAGTGGCCCAGGGCGATCTCACACCAGCCGTGCGACCTGGCCGCGATCGCGTCTTGCGTGGCCCGCGGTACGGCCGGCTGGACCCGGTGCGGCTTCATCGCCGCGCGGCGCAGCCCGGTCCGGGACAGCAGGGCGGCGCCCCGGGCCATAAACCGGGTGCGCCGCAACGGCCCGCCCGGCTTGAGCGGGGTCTTGCGGGTGAGGGTCATCACCACTCCCACACGGGCAGGCCCGGCTCGCGCTCGGCGTCCTGGTCGAACAGCACGTACTCGCAGCCGAGGCTGCGGGCGTAGCGCTGCACGGCGACGACCTCGGGCGGCGGGCCGTCGAAGTCGGCGTGCTCGCCGTAGTCGGCGGCGTGCGCGTCAGGGTCTTGCGGCACCACCAGCAGCCACCCGCCGCTGAGCCGCGTGGCGGTGACGCCGTCGTAGGAGTTGACGTGGGCGTTGCTGTGCGGCTCGATGAGCCGCGCCGGCAGGTGGGCGGTCGACAGGTCGAGCACCTTGATGACGGGCATGGGGGGTCATCCCTCCTGGGTGCAGCAGCCGCTGCACGAGTCGTAACCGCGCTCGCACGGCAGGGCGTAGACGCGGTTAGGGGCGTGGCACTGGATGTGGTCGCACTGCACCGCCTCGGGGTCGGCGCACACCTTGTGGCCGGCGGCGTCGGGGCAGTCGTGGCGGTCGGTGCGGCGGGTGGCGATGTCGGTCACGGTGCGTCGGCCGGCCGTCCTGGTCGCCCTGGTGCGGGTGACCGCCAGCCAGCCCCAGACCTCGTCCTCGCACGTGTCGACGTGGGCCAGGGCGCCGCCGGTGCCGCGGGCGAGGAAGCCGCCGCAGCCGCAGCGGTGCTCGACCTCGGTGCCGGCGGGCAGCAGCACCCCGAACGCGATGAGGGCGGCCCAGGCGTCGGCCTTCGCCTCGGGGAACGTCACGCCCTCGATCTCGGCGATTGCGTCGCCGGCCAGGTCGGAGACGGCCGTGCCACTGTTCGCCCAGGCGGCCGCGGCGGGGACGGAGGAGAACACGCGACCGTAGCCGGTGGCGAGGTGGGTTGCGACGACGATCGGCCCGTCGGTGGTCTGCTCGTGGGTGAAGGTCCAGACGCCGTCGGGGGTGACGGTGTCGCCGGGCGCCTCATAGGTGGTGGGTGGGCAGGTGCGGGCCAGGGTCAGACTCATGGGCTCTCCAGGTGCTCGACGGGGGAAACGGGGCTGCTGGGTCAAGACTAGTGCGCACTCTGTATCCGGTCAACACGGCTCGCCCGATCGGGTAGGCAAACCGGCGAGCCGTGTTGACCGGATAAGCGACGGCGACTAGTGTTGCCCTCACACCCACGCGCCCGCCCCAGGAGGCCCGCCATGCAGAGCTATCCGGTCTTCGTGACCCGCACCAGCCGCTACGTCATCTGGGTCGACGGCTTCGACCAGGAGGCCGCCGTCGAGCGCGCCGGCAACGACACCTGGGAGCGG
>JBIOZN010000082.1:0-21933 GCA_044871175.1 Acidimicrobiales bacterium
GTGGTCGAACAACTGTGGGGCCACGCCACCTGAGCTTTGTGGAGACTCGGGGTCGCAGGACGACCCGAAGTCGTCACGAACGTGACCGGCCGCCGCCCTCGCGGGTCAGGTCGCCTCGTCCTGGGCGAAGCCCATGCGGATCCGGGTGTCGGGGCGCACCCTGGCCGCTCGGGTGGCGGCGGCGGCCACCTCGCGGTCGGCATCGGTGGGGTCCTCCTGGGTCAGGCCGCGCGGCCACAGGCGGCGGGAGGAGACATTGCTGATCTCGGCGCAGAAGATGATGAGCTGGGCGAGCAGGTAGAGGTAGCTCAGCAGGCCGATCACGACGGCGAAGGTGCCGTAGGTGTCCTGGGCGCCGGTGATGGTGCGCTCGACGTAGACCTGGCCGAGCAGCTGGAGCGCCGTGTAACCGATGCCGGCCGCCACCGCCCCGGGCAGGAGGGCGCGCCAGGGCAGGTGGCCGTAGATCAGCACCTGGAAGGCGATCAGGAAGACGACGGCGTTGATGCCGGCGGTGACGACGAGGCCGACGACCCGAACGAGGGGACCGATGTCGGGTACCTGGGTCACCACCTGCGGAGCGGCGGTGGCCACCACCAGGCCGAGCCCGACGACGACGAGCATGATCAAGGACCGGAACCGCTTCTTGAAGAAGTTGGGCTGCTCGACCCGAGGCACCGCCCACACCGCGTTCATGGCGTCCTGGGCCGCCTGCATGGCGCCCAGGCCGGCCCACAGGGCGGTGACGCTGCCGATGACGAGCGCCGCCAGGCTGCCCGAGAGCCCCTTCACGTTCTCGGCGATCTGGGTGCCCACGACGGGGATCTGGGCCAGGGCGGAGTTCTGGAACTCCTCGGCGCTGCGGTCGTTCACCACGTACCCGATGACGGTGACGGCCACCAGCATGAGGGGGAAGATGGAGAAGAAGCTGTAGTAGGCCACCAGCGCCGCCAGCCGGCCGGCCTGGTCGTCGCCGAACTTCTTGACAACGGCGAACAGGAAGGCCAGGGGCCCGAAACGGCGCTGCACCCGGTCGATGCCCCGCAGGAAGCCGGGAGGTTGCCCGGGCACCTTGGCCTCGGCCACGACGGGCTCGACGGCGTCGATGGGGGCGGCCGGCCCCGCGGCGTGACGGGGGCGGGTGCCGAGGATGGCCGCCACCACCACCGCCGCCCCCGCCAGCAGGTCGAGCAGGGCGAATGGGGCCGAGCGCCGGGCGTCCGAAGGGGGCGAGGCCATGCCCGTTGCTATACCCCCCGGTGCCGTCACGCGCCGACCGCACCGTCTCCGTTAGACAACGACCATGAGCGACACGCGTGGGGACGACCTGAGCCGCCTGTTCCGCCTCGACGGGCGCCGGGCGCTCGTGATCGGCGCCGGAGGGATCGGCAGCGCCTGCGCCGCCGGGTTGGCGGCGCACGGGGCCGAGGTCACGTGCGCCGACGTGAGCGCGGCCGCCGCCGAAGCCGCCATGCGGGGGCTGCCCGGCGGGGGCAGCTCCCTCGTCGTCGACGTCACCGACCCCGCCAGCGTGAACGCCGCCGCCGACCTGTTCGCCCCGGGCGCGCCCGACATCGTCGTGCTCACGCCCGCCATCAACGTGCGCAAGCGGATGCTGGAGATCAGCGACGACGACTTCGACCGCGTGCTCGACGTCAACCTGCGGGGCACCTTCCGCGTGCTCCGCACGTTCGGGCGGGTCATGGCCGATGCCGGCGGCGGGTCGATCATCGGGTTCTCGTCGATCCGGTCGCAGACCACCGAGCCGGGCCAGGGCGCCTACGCGTCCACCAAGGCGGCCATGATCATGTTGTTCCGCACACTGGCGGCCGAGCTGGCCGAGGCGGGGGTGCGAGCCAACTGCGTGGCGCCCGGGGTGGTGGAGACGCCGTTGACGGCGCCCATCAAGGCCCAGCCGGCGTGGTACGACGCCTACGCCGCCGGCAACGCCCTCGGCCGCTGGGCCCAGGCGCGCGAGATGGTGGGCGCGGTCGTGTACCTGGCCAGCGACGCGTCGAGCTACGTCACCGGCAGCGTGCTGTTCGTCGACGGCGGCTGGACGGCCGTCGACGGCCGCTTCACCCCGCCCCTCTGACCGCCCTCCCGCCCTCCGCTCGACCGGGTTTGCACCCTGAGCGCCCACTGTGGGCCCTCAGGGTGCAAACCTCGCGGCGGGCGTAAGGTCGGCGTCATGCGGATCGACACGCGCGAGCTGGTCGAGCTGACCTCGGCGCTCGTGCGGATCCCCAGCGTCTACGACCCCGCCCGCGGCCTGTGCGAGGAGCCCGCCGCCCGGTTTCTCGCCGATCTCGTGCGGAGCTGGGGGTGGGAGCCCCGCATCGACGAGGTCGCCCCCGGCCGGCCCAACGTGATCACCACCGTGACCGCCGGCCAGCCCGGGCCCCACCTCCTCTTCGAGGGCCACACCGACGTGGTCACCGAGGGCGACCGCGCCCACTGGAGCGTCGACCCCTTCGGCGGGGAGGTCTCCGACGGCCGTCTCTGGGGCCGGGGGTCGGCCGACATGAAGTCGGGCGTGGCCGCCATGCTCCTCGCCACCCGGGCCGTCGCCGCGGCCGGCACCTTCCCGGGGCGCATCACCCTCGCCTGCCTGGTGGACGAGGAGGGGATGATGACGGGGGCCAAGGACTTCGTCGCCCGCGGCCACGCCGCCGGGGTGGACGCCGCCATCTGCTGTGAGCCCGAGGCGGGCGAGATCTGCAACGTGTCCAAGGGCGCCCTGCGGCTGCGCGTCGACGTCCGCGGGCGCATGGCCCACGGCGCCATGCCCCACCAGGGCGACAACCCGCTGCCGCCCCTGGCCGACCTCGTCACCGCCCTGGCCGACCTCCAAGGTGAGCTGCATGCCCAACACGGCGAGCACCCCCACCTGGGCCGGCCCTACGTCACGCCCACGGTCGTCACCGCCGGCACCCCGGCCCAGATGAACGTCATCCCGGGGCTCGCGTCGCTGTGGCTCGACGTGCGCACCGTGCCCGGCGTCGACCACGCCGCCCTCATCAAACGGATCGAGCAGGCCGCCGGCCCCCGCAGCACCGTCGAGGTGATCGACGACCGGCCCGTCGTCGACACCCCCGCCACCGCGCCCGTCGTGCGCGCCCTGTGGGACGCCCACCTGGCCGTCACCGGGGAGACGCCTCGGCTGGGCGGCGTCCCCGGCGCCACCGACGGCACCGTGCTCACCAGCCGAGGGGGCATCCCGAGCGTGGTGTACGGGCCGGGCGGCAAGTGGATCGCCCATCAGGCCGACGAGTACGTCGAGGTGGCCGACATCGAGCGCCACGCCCACGTCTACGCCGAGGCCGCCCTGCGGTTCCTCGGCGCGACGGCTCGCTAACGTCCTCCCTGAAGTCAACTTCGGGGAGGAACACTTGAGGTTCGTGAGCGTGCGCCTGCTGGGCGTCGTGCTGGCCGGCGCACTGGTCCTGGCCGCCTGCGGGGACGACGACGACGCCGGCACCTCGGGCACTGCCGCCAGCACGGCGGCCACCTCGGCCGCCGACACCACGACTGGCGGCACGGGCACGACCACCGGCACCGGCGCCACCACCACGACCGGCGGAGGTGGCGCCAGCAACGCCGCCCTGCGCGTGGGCGCCGTGCTCGCCCCGGTGAGCCTCGACCTCACCCGCGACAGCGGCGCCGGCATCCCCCAGCTGCTGCTCTACAACGTCTACGAGACGCTGGTGAAGATCGACGACGACGGGGCCTTCCAGCCCCTGCTGGCGTCGAAGTACGACGTCTCCGACGACGGCCTCACCTACACCTTCACGCTGCAGGACGGCGTCACGTTCCACAGCGGCAAGCCCATGACGTCGGCCGACGTGAAGTTCAGCTTCGACCGCAACCTGAACGACCCGGCCGCGCCCTCGATCATCAAGGAGACGTTCTCCAAGGTCGCCTCGGTGGCGGCCCCCGACCCCCAGACCGTCGTGGTCACCCTGAAAGAGCGCAGCCGCAACTTCCTCTACAACATCGCCCAGACCTCGGGCATCGTGATCAACGAAGCGGCCGTGCCCAACCTCAAGACCAAAGAGGACGGCACCGGGCCGTTCACGGTGAGCAACTTCCAGCCCCCCAACTCGGCCACCCTCACCCGCTACGACGGGTACTGGGGCGACCCCGCCGCCGTCGCCAGCGCCGAATGGCGCTACATCACCGACGCCAACGCCATGGCCAACGCCGTGCAGTCGGGCGACATCGACATCGTCACCAACCTGGCCCCCGAGCTGTTCAGCAGCCGCTTCGCCAACAGCAAGGACTTCCAGACGGTGAACGGCCTCACCAACGGCGAGACCATGGTGTCGATCAACAACTCCAAGGCGCCGCTCGACGACGTGCGGGTGCGCCAGGCGATCAGCTACGCCATCAACAAAGAGGACGTGCTGGCGGCCGCCGAATCGGGCTACGGCAAGATCATCGGCACGCACGCCTCACCGTCGGACCCCTGGTTCACCGACATCGACAAGTACCCCTTCGACCCCGACAAGGCCAAGCAGTTGCTGGCCGACGCCGGCGTCTCCAACCTGTCGCTCACCCTGCGCCTGCCCCCCACTCCCTACGCCCAGGCCACCGGGCCGATCGTGCAGTCCCAGCTCGGCGACGTCGGGATCAACGTGTCGATCGAGAACGTCGAGTTCCCCCGCTGGATCGAGCAGGTGTTCACCAACGCCGACTACGACCTCACCGTCATCAGCCACGTGGAGGCGCGCGACGTCGTGCGCTACGGCGACCCCACCTACTACTGGCGCTACAACAGCCCCAAGGTGCAGCAGCTCCTCGCCCAGGCCGACGCCGCCCCCACCGACGACGAGAGCAACGACCTCTACGACCAGGTGCTCAACCAGATCGCCGACGACGCCGTCAACGACTGGCTGTTCGTGCTCCCCAACCTGCAGGTGATCTCGCCCAAGGTGAAGGGCTACCCCGAGAACGCCTACTCCCTCTCCTACGACCTGACGGGCATCACCAAGAGTTGACCTTCGTCGCCGGCCGGGTCGCCACCTTCGCCGCCAGCCTGGTCGTCGCGTCCATCATCGTGTTCACAGTGATGGCCGTGCTGCCGGGCGACCCGGCCAAGGTGGCCGCCGGCACCGACGCCACGCCCGAGCAGGTCGAGGCCCTGCGCCAGCAGTTCGGGCTCGACGCGCCGCCCGTCCAGCGCTACTTCGACTGGATCGGCGACCTCCTGCGGGGCGACCTGGGCGAGACGTTCCTGGGCGGGCGCCCGATCGCCAGCGAGATCGGCAGCCGGCTGCCCGTGACCATCCCGCTCGTCCTGTTCGGCATGGCCCTGGCGGTGGTGACCGCCATCCCGCTCGGTGTGCTGGCCGCCCTCGGGCACCGGCGCTGGACGGGCACCGCCATCTCGGGCCTGTCGCAGCTCGGCATCGCCTTCCCGGCGTTCTGGGCCGGGCTCATCCTGTCGACCGTGGTGGGCGTGCGCCTGGGCTGGCTGCCGCCCAACGGCTGGGTGCCGGGCGCCACCGGATGGTCGGTGTGGCGCCATCAACCGGGCGAGGCGGTGCGCCGCCTGGTGCTGCCCGCAGTGGCCCTGGCCCTCGTGCAGGCGGCCATCCTCACCCGCTACGTACGCTCGGCCGTGCTCGAGGTGTTGCGGGAGGACTGGCTGCGCACGGCTCGGGCCAAGGGTCTCACCCGGGGTCGGGCCCTGCGCCGCCACGGCCTGCGCAACGCCGCCATCCCGGTGGTGACCGTGCTGGGCCTGCAGCTGGCGGCCGTCGTGGTGGGCGCGGTCGTCATCGAGAACGTGTTCACCCTGCCCGGTCTGGGCGGCAAGCTGATCGACGGCATCAACAACCGCGAGATCATCCTCGTGCAGGACATCGTGCTGCTGCTCACGGTCGTCGCCCTGGTGGTGAACCTGCTCGTCGACCTCGCCTACCTGGCCATCGATCCCCGGCTGCGCCACCAGTGAACCGTGGGTCTCGCGTGAGGCGACGATGAGCGTCACCGTTCCTCCGCCCGTCGTCGACGCCATCGAGGTTCGCCGTCATCGGCGCCGCCTGAACGGCTCGCTAGTCGTCGGCGGCGTGCTCGTCGGCGGCGTGATCGCCCTCGCCCTGGTGTCCTACGTGTGGACGCCGTTCCCGCCCGGGCGCGTCCGCACGGCCGATCGCCTGTCCAAGGTGATGGAGAACGGGCACATCCTCGGGGCCGACCACCTCGGGCGGGACGTGCTCACCGAGCTGATGGTCGGCGCCCGGCTGACGTTGTTCGTGGGCGTCGTGGCCGTGGCCATCGCCGCGCTGCTCGGCATTCCCCTGGGACTGGTGGCCGGCGTGCGGGGAGGCTGGCTGGGTGAGGTCATCATGCGGGGCAACGACCTGGTGCTGGCGTTCCCCGCCGTGCTGCTGGCCATCATGCTGGCGGCCGTCGTCCAGGACCCCGACCGGCGCACCCTCACCGCCATGATCGCCATCGGCGTGGCCAGCGTGCCCGTGTTCGCCCGGCTGGGCCGGGCCGAGACGCTGCGGGTCCTGGAGCGGGAGTACGTGCTGGCGGCGCGCGCCAGCGGCCGGGGCCGCTTCGCCACGGTGGTGCGCCACGTGCTGCCCAACATCGCCGCCGCCCTCATCGTGCAGGCCAGCGTGCTGTTCGCCATCGCCATCCTGGCCGAGGCCGCCCTCAGCTACCTGGGGATCGGCGCGGGGCCGGACGTGGCGTCGTGGGGCCGGATGCTGCGGGACTCCCAGACGTACTTCGGCCAGCGGATCACCCTGGCCCTGTTCCCGGGGCTCGCCATCGCCCTGGCCGTGCTCGGCTTCAACCTCCTCGGGGACGGCCTGCGCGACGCCCTGGACCCGACGCTGCGGAGGCATGGGGCGTCGCCATGAGCTCGAGCGCGAGTGCCCGGGCGCTCGACGTCGAGGGCCTGCACGTCACCACCGACGAGGGCGTCCCGCTCGTCACCGACGTGTCCTTCCACGTGGGCCAGGGCGAGCGGGTCGGGTTGATCGGGGAGTCGGGCTCGGGCAAGTCGATCACCGCCCTCGCCGTGCTGGGCCTGCTGGGCGAGGGACTGCGCGCGCGTGGGTCGGTGCGCCTGGGCGACCGCCAGCTCATCGGGCTGCCCGACCGAGCCCTGGCCCGGCTGCGGGGCGACGACCTGGCCATGGTGTTCCAGGAGCCGATGTCGGCCCTCAACCCGTTGATGCGAGTGGGGGACCAGGTCGCCGAGGTGCTGCAACTGCACCGGGGACGCTCCCGGGGGGCGGCCCGGCGGGAGGCGGTGGCCCTGCTCGAGCGGGTGGAGCTGCCCGAGGCGGCGGCCCGGGCGCGCGCCTATCCGCACCAGCTGTCGGGCGGCCAGCGCCAGCGGGTGATGCTGGCCATGGCGGTGGCCTGCGACCCTGCCGTGCTCATCTGCGACGAGCCCACCACGGCCCTGGACGTCACCGTGCAGGCCCGGGTGCTGCGCCTCATCGATGAGCTCGTGCGCGACGAGGGGACCGGCTTGTTGTTCATCACCCACGACCTGGCGGTGGTGTCGGGGCTGTGCGAGCGCGTGCTGGTGCTCTACGGCGGGCGGGTGGTGGAGGAGGGGCCGACGGCCCGGGTGTTCGGCGCGGCCCGCCACCACTACACCGCCGGGCTGCTGGCGGCGTCGGCGGGCACCACCGACGCGTCGCGCCGGGACGAGCGCGGTCGCCTGCCCACCATCGCCGGCACCGTGCCCGCCGCCGGCAAGTTCCCGTCCGGATGCGTGTTCCGGTCGCGCTGTCCGCGGGGTGACGAGGTGTGCGAGCAGGTGCCGCCGCTCGCGGTCGTGGCCGGCGAAGTGGGCCGCCGGGTGGCGTGCTGGCATCCGGTGGGGCTCGAGGGATGAGCACGGTGGCGCCGATCGTGGAGGTGGCCGACCTCACCCGGGAGTACCCGCTGCCCCGCCGCGGCCTGTTCGGCCCCCGCCCGATGCTGCGGGCGCTGGACGGGATCAGCCTGGCGGTGGCGCCGGGCGAGCGCGTGGGGATCGTGGGCGAGTCGGGGTCGGGCAAGTCGACGCTGGCCCGCCTGCTGCTGGGGCTCGACCGGCCCACGTCGGGATCGGTGCGGTTCGAGGGACGCGAGATCGGCGGGCTGCCGGAGCGGGATCTGCGGGCGGTCCGCCAGGGGATGCAGATCGTGTTCCAGGACCCCATGGGATCGCTCGACCCGCGCATGACGGTGGGGTCGATCATCGCCGAGCCCCTCTTGGGCTTGGGGATCGGGGGCGACCACCACGCCCGGGTGCGCCGCTTGCTGGACGAGGTGGGCCTGCCGCCGTCGGCCGCCCACCGCTACCCGCACCAGTTCTCGGGGGGGCAGCGCCAGCGCATCGCCATCGCCCGGGCGCTGGCGCCCCACCCGCGGGTGCTGGTGGCCGACGAGCCGGTGTCGGCTCTCGACGTGTCGGTGCGCGCCCAGATCCTGAACCTGCTGCTCGACCTGGTGGAGGAGCTGGCGCTCACGCTGGTGTTCGTGTCCCACGACCTGGCCGTGGTGCGGTTCCTGTGCGAGCGGGTGGCGGTGCTCAACGCCGGCCGGGTGGTGGAGGAGGGCCCGACCGAGGAGCTGTGGGCCCGTCCGCAGGAGGCCTACACCCAGGCGCTGCTGGCCGCCGTCCCCACGCTGGAAGGTGGCCTCCCCGGCGTCCGCTGAGGCGGGCGAGCGCTCCGGCCTGTGCGCGCTCACCCGGGCATCGCCAACGCGACAAAGTCGTCACTTACCGTCGTCTGGCGACAGAAACCGACGAAAGTCGTCGGTTTCCGTGCCGTGGGGGGCGCGGGCCGGCGGGGCCTAGGGGCGCCAGTCGGGATCGACGGTGAGGGCGGAGTCGCGGGTGTCGGCGTCGGGCATGCCGAGGGCGTCGTCGAGGCGGTGGCCCAGCTCCTCGGCGGCCACGAAGTGATCGTCGGCGAGGGCCGTGGCCACGCCGAGCACGTCGGGATCGACACCAGCCTCCTCCAGGCGCTGGAGCAGGTCGGGTTTGGCCAGCGGGAACCCGGCCGACTCGGCCACGTCGAGGATCTGCTGCCGGGGCGACGCCACGGGCCCCTCTCTACCCGATCCCGACCGGGCGCAGAAGGCTGGCAGGATGCGCGCCCGTGGTGCGCCGGAGCGAGCAGGTGGTGCGAGCGGCGCGCCGGCTCCTCCGCCGCTCCTCCCCCGCTGACACCGACGACTTCTACGGCGGCGCCTATTTCGGTGAGGGCCGCAACCCCCTCGACCGCATGGGCCTGTCGGGCTACGAGCGCTACGCCCGCGACACCTCGAACGCCAACATCGCCGCCTATCTCGTCTGGCGCCACTTCCCCGTCGAGCGCACGCTCGACGTGGGCTGCGCCCTCGGCTTCGTCGTCACCGCCCTGCGCGAGGTCGGCCTCGACGCCCACGGCTGCGACCTGAGCCAGTGGGCCGTCGAGCACGCGGAGCCCGCCGTACGTCCCTACCTCCGCGCCGCCGATCTCACCCACGGCCTCCCCTACCCCGATGGCGCCTTCGAACTCGTCACCGCGCTGGAGACCCTGGAGCACCTTCCCCCCACCGCGGCCGACGCCGCCGCGCGTGAGCTCGCCCGGGTCAGCGACGCCTGGGTCGTGTGCACGATCCCATCCCTCGGCGCCAACGACGGTGGGCCCGACGGCTTCCCCAACTCCAAGGTGCGCGACGACGTGCTCCCCCAGTACCTCGACAATGGCCGGCAGTACGACGGCCCCGTGCCGGCCGCCGACCTGGCCGTCGACCGCACCGGGCAACCCGTCGAGGGCCACCTCACGATCGCGTCCTACCGCTGGTGGACGGCGCGGTTCGCGGCCGCCGGCATGGAGCGCCGCACCGCCCTCGAGCGGCGCATCCACCCGTTCCTCGCCCGCTTCGACCTCACCGAGTTCTGGAACCTGTACGTCTTCGCCCACCCAGGCGTGCCCGACCCGCCCCCGACCCTGCGCACACCGGCCGAGCAGGCCTCCGTCGAGGCCCGCTGGCGCCTCACGCACCGCACCGCCGGCGAGCGGGCCCTCATGTTCCTGCGCGCCGGCCTGGGTGAGGACGCCGCCGCGGAACCGCCCAGTGACTCAGGGGAGCAGCCTTTGCGGTAGAAATCCGCCAGCCGACGTGAGGGGGACGCCGATGCGAACGCTGGAGCCAACGCCGTGATCGCCCTCACCGAGGCGACCGTCAAGCTCGGCAGCACCGCCGCCAGCAAGGAAGCCGCGATCGCCGAGGCCGCCGACCTGCTGGCCCGGGCGGGCTACGCCGATCCGGGCTACGGGGCCTCGATGCTGGGGCGGGAGAAGGTGGCCAACACCTTCCTGGGCTCGGGCATCGCCATCCCCCACGGGCTGCTGAAGGACCGGGAGCTGATCAAGGCCACCGGCCTGTCGGTGGTGCAGGTTCCCAACGGCGTGACGTGGAACCCGGGCGAGACCGTGCGGCTGGTGATAGGCATCGCCGCCTCGGGCGACGAGCACCTGCAGGTGCTGGCCAATCTCACCCACCTGCTGGCCGACGACGACGAGATCGAGGTCCTGGCCCACACCACCGACCCGGCCGTCGTCGTCGAGCGTCTCACCCGCTCCCCCGACGCCGAACCGTCGCCCCCCTCCCCGGGCCGCCCCGCCGGCGCGCCCGACCTGGTCGGCTTCCGCCGCCTCGACGTCACCCTCGAGCTGGCCCACGGCCTCCACGCCCGCCCCGCCACCGAGCTGGTCGACGTGGCCAAGCAGTTCCGCGCCGACGTGCGCGTGGCCAACGGCCCCAAGGTCGCCAACGCCAAGAGCCTGGCGTCGCTCTTGTCCCTGGGGGCCGAGGGCGGCTCCTCCCTGGCCCTGCTGGCCCAGGGCGACGATGCCGACGCCGCCCTGGTCGCGCTGCGCGACGCCATCGCCGCCGGCCTGGGCGAGGGCGACGGCGAGGGCGCAGCCGGCACCGTCGTCGGCCCGCCCCCCGCCACGGTCCCCCCCGCCGTCGCCGAGGCGTGGACGCCCCAGGAGGGCGGCACCCCCGTCCCCGGGATCGCCGCCTCGCCCGGCATCGCCATCGGGCCGGTGTGGCACCTCAAGCGCACCAACTTCGTGGTCGCCCGCACCGCCAAGGACCCCGCCGCCGAGGAGCGCCGGCTGCGCCAGGCGGTGGAGGCGGCCCGGGCCGAGCTGCGCGACCTGCGCGCCGACGTCACGGCGCGCTCGGGGGCCGGGCAGGCGGCCATCTTCAAGGCCCACGAGGCCTTCCTCGACGACCCGGAGCTGATCGACGAGGCCGTGGCCGTGATCGGCAAAGGCCACTCGGCCGGCTGGGCGTGGCGCGACGTGATCGCGCAGCGGGTCGCGGTGCTGGAGAAGGTGGACGACCCTCTCCTGGCCGGGCGCGCCGTCGACATGAGCGACGTGGGCAACCGCGTCGTGCGCTTCCTGGCCGAGGTCGACGAGCAACCGGCCGCCCTGCCCGACCACCCCGTGATCCTGCTGGCCGACGACCTCACGCCCTCGGACACGGCCGCCATCGACCCTGCCCGCGTGGTGGGGTTCGCCACCGCCGCCGGCGGCCCCACCTCCCACACCGCCATCATCGCCCGGGCCCTCGGCATCCCCGCCATCGTCGGCGCCGGCCCCGCCATCCTCGCCCCCGAGGTCGGCGTCACCGCCGTGCTCGACGGCTCGGGCGGCAGCCTCTGGCTCGACCTCGGCCCCGCCGACCTCGAGCTGGCCGAGCAGGCCCGCCAGGACCGCGAGCGGGTGCGCGCCGGTGAGCACGAGACCCGCTTCGAGCCGGCCATGACCACCGACGGCTACCGCGTCGAGGTGGTGGCCAACGTCAACCGCAAGCCCGAGGCCGAGGCCGCCGTCGAGGCGGGGGCCGAGGGCGTGGGCCTGATGCGCACCGAGTTCCTGTTCCTCGACCGCGACGAGCCGCCCGACGAGGAGCAGCAGTACTCGGCCCTGGCCGGCATGGTGGAAGCCCTCAACGGCCTGCCCCTCATCGTGCGCACGCTCGACATCGGGGGCGACAAGCGGGCGCCGTACCTGGGCGTCCCGCCGGAGGACAACTCGTTCCTCGGCATCCGGGGCATCCGGCTATGCCTCGAACGGCCCGAGCTGTTCCTGCCCCAGCTGCGCGCCATCTACCGGGCCTCCCAGCTGGGGCCGGTGGCGGTGATGTTCCCCATGATCTCCCGCCTGGAAGATCTCGACGGCGCCCTCGGCTACGCCGAGCAGGCCCGTACCGAGGTGGGGGTCGAGCCGATCGAGGTCGGCATCATGGTCGAGGTCCCCTCGGCGGTGGTGCTGGCCGCCGAGCTGGCCCGGCGGGTGCAGTTCTTCTCCATCGGCACCAACGACCTCACCCAGTACGTGCTGGCCATGGACCGCCTGCACCCCGTGCTGGCCAAGCTGGCCGACGCCTTGCACCCCGCCGTCCTGCGCATGATCAAGGCCACCGTCGACGCCGCCGACCAGGCCGGCATCTGGGTCGGCGTGTGCGGCGGCATGGCGGGCGAGCCCGAAGGCGCCCTCATCCTCACCGGCCTCGGCGTGAAGGAGCTGTCGGTGAGCGTGCCCAGCGTCGCCGCCGTCAAGGCCCGCCTGCGCGGTGTGAGCCGGCGCGACACCATCGCCCTGGCCGAGCGGGCCCTGGCGTGCACGACGGCGCCCGAGGTGCGGGCGCTCACGCTGCCATGACCGAGGTGACCGTGCTCACCGTCACCGTCAACCCGGCGGTGGACCACACCGTGTGGGTCCCGGGGTTCCGGGCCGGCGCCGTGAACCGGGTGACGCGCGAGGAGCGCACGCCCGGGGGCAAGGGTGTGAACGTGGCCGCCGGCCTGGCCGTGCTCGACGTGCCCGTCACCGTCACCGGGTTCCTGGGCGTCGAGAACGCCGGCCTGTTCGAGGCGTTTTTCGCCGCCACCGGCATCACCGACCGCTTCCGCCGGGTCGAGGGGCCCACCCGCACCGGCATCAAGGTCGTCGACGACCAAGCGGGGGCCACGACCGACATCAACTTTCCGGGGTTCACGCTCACCGATCACGACGTAGGCGCCCTGGAGGCGGCCGTGGCCGAGCTGACTCCGCCCGGCGGATGGGTCGCCCTCACCGGCAGCCTGCCGCCCAGCGCGCCGCCCGACCTCTACCTCCGGCTGGTCGCCGCCGTCCACGCCGCCGGCGGCCAGGCGGCGGTCGACACCAGCGGGCCGCCGCTCGCCGCCGCCCTCACCGGCCGGCCGGATCTCGTCAAGCCCAATCGCGCCGAGCTGGAAGAGCTGAGCGGGCGCCCGCTCCCCGAGCTGGACGACGTGCAGGCGGCCGCCGAGGGCCTGCGCCAGCAGGGCGTGGGCGCGGTCGTCGTGTCCCTGGGCTCCGACGGCGCCCTGTTCGCCGACGAACGGGGAACGGTCGTCGCCGTGCCGCCCGACGTCGCGGTGATCAGCACGGTGGGCGCCGGTGATGCCATGGTGGCCGGCCTCCTGGCCGCCCGGCGCCGGCAGCTGTCGCCGGCCGAGACGGCCGCCCTCGCCACCGCCTGCTCGGTCGCCACACTCGGCGTCGTCGGCCCCCGGTTCGACGCCGCCGACGTCGCCGCCGCCGTGCCCACCGTCGACGTGCGCGAGCTGGCCGGTTCGCCGCTGGCCGGCTCGCCGCCCGACCCGACCCGCCTCCCGACGAGCTGAAGGGGAACCGATGCGCCTCGTCGCCGTGACCGCCTGCCCCACCGGGATCGCCCACTGCCTGATGGCGTCCGAGGCGCTGAAACGCCAGGCCGTCCAGCTCGGCCACACCATCGCGGTGGAGACCCAGGGCGCCGACGGCACCAAGAACCGGCTGGCGCCCGACGAGATCGCCGCCGCCGACGCCGTCATCGTCGCCGCCGACATCTTCATCGACCCCGAGCGGTTCAAGGGCAAGCCCATCCACGCCGTCACCACCGCCGAGGCCATCCGCAAGACCTACGGCGTCATCCAGGGCGCGGTCGCCGAGGCCGAGGAGCCCGAGCCGGCCGAGCCCGAGCCCACGCCGTACCGGGCCGAGCCGCCGGTGCGCCAGCAGCGCCTGGTGGGCATCACGTCGTGTCCCACCGGTATCGCCCACACGTTCATGGCCGCCGAGGGCCTGCGCAAAGCGGCCGAGGAGATGGGCCACTGGATCAAGGTGGAGACCCAGGGCTCGGTGGGCGCCAAGAACGTGCTCACGCCCGAGGAGGTGGCCGAGGCCGACGCCGTGATCATCGCCGCCGACACCAAGGTCGACCTCTCCCGCTTCGCCGGGAAGCGCGTCTACGAGACGGGCACCAAGGAGGCGCTGAAGCACGGCGGCGACGTCGTCACCAAGGCCCTCACCAGTGCCACCGTGCTGTCGGGCGACGGCGCCCTGCCGCCGCCCGGCGCCGACGGCCGGGGCGGAGGCGACGAGGAGCCCGGCCACCGGCCCAGTGCCAGCGGTGCCCTCAAGGGCATCTACCAGAACCTGATGACGGGCGTCTCGTACATGCTCCCGTTCGTCGTGGCCGGCGGCCTGCTGATCGCCCTCGCCTTCGCCTTCGACATCCACGCCAACGACCCGGCCAACGCCACCACCTTCGCCGGTCGGCTGTACCTCATCGGCTCGGCCGGCCTCACCCTGTTCGTGCCCGTGCTGGGCGGGTTCATCGCCTACGCCATCGCCGACCGGCCGGGCCTGGCGCCGGGGTTCATCGGCGGGTACCTGGCCAGCCAGGTGGGGGCGGGGTTCCTGGGCGCCCTGCTGGCCGGGTTCGCGGCCGGGTACCTCACCAAGTTCCTGGCCGAATACATCCGCCTGCCCCCGACGCTGGCCGGCCTGAAGCCGGTGCTCATCCTGCCGCTGCTCTCCACGCTCGGCGTGGGGTTGCTCATGTACTACGTCATCGGCGAGCCGGTGAAGTGGGTGATCGACCACCTCACCGACTGGCTGGACGGCCTGCAGGGCAGCAACGCCGCCATACTCGGGCTCCTCCTCGGCGGGATGATGGCCATCGACATGGGCGGCCCCCTCAACAAGGTCGCCTACACCTTCGCCGTGGGCCTCATCGACAGCGGGGTCACCGAGCCCATGGCGGCGGTGATGGCGGCAGGCATGACCCCGCCGCTGGCCCTGGCGCTGGCCACCGTGCTGTTCCGCGACCGCTGGCTCCCCGAGGAGCACGAGGCGGGCAAGCCGGCCTGGGTGCTGGGCGCCTCGTTCATCACCGAGGGGGCGATCCCATTCGCCGCTCGCGACCCGATACGCGTCATCCCCGCCCTGGTGGCGGGATCGGCAGCGGCGGGCGCGATGTCGCTCGGGTTCGGCGCGTCAACCGTCGTCCCGCACGGCGGCATCTTCGACCTGTTCGTGCCGGGTGCGGTCGAGAAGCCGATGCTGTGGCTGCTGTCGATCGTCGTCGGCACGCTCGTGTCGACGGCCGTGCTGTTCTTCACCAAGCGGCCCATCGTCGAGGAGGTCCGGGCACCGGCGTTGGTGGGCGCCACGGCGGCCACCGCCGCCACTTGACCGTCAGCCGATACGCGTCGTCCCCTCGACCGCCGGCCGCAGGGGGTCGATGCGGACGCGGGGGGGCACGAGGTCGGTGTCGGCCCGGAAGGCGAAGCCCACGATCGGCGTGGTGAGGCGCAGCCGGCCGGCCAAACCAAAGACGTCGGGGTCGGGCAGGCGGAGGACGGGCCGGCCCCGGTCGGCCTGGTGGATGGCGTACTCCGGGTCGACCTGCACGAGGGCCGCCTCGCCCGTGTCGCCCAGGCCCACGAGGTGGAGGTTGTCGAAGGTCATGAGGTCGGCGGCGCCGATGACCTCGGGCCCGGTGATGCCCACGTCCAGCACCGGGCGGCCGTCCACCGCGGCAGTGACCTCCACCCGGTCGTGGCGGCCGGTGAAGGCGACCTCGCCCAGCACCGCCGGGTAGCCCCAGTGCCGGCGCAGGGCCTCGACGGCGGCGGGCGAGTCGCACACCACCCCGAAGGTGAGGGCGCGCGGCCGGATGCCGGCGCGCACCACCAGGCGGATCTGGGCGAGCGAGAACGGACCCACCGGCGAGGTCGGGTAGCGCCCGGCGAAGAACGAGGCGAACGCCGGGATGGTGGGGTGCAGGGCGGGCGGCGTCAGTTCGAGGGCGGGCCCGTCGTCGACCTCCCAGTTCACCTGGACGAGCTCGACGTCGCGCAGCTCCCAGGTGGGCCCCGGGCCAGGGTCCAGGGTGGGGGTGTAGGGGGCGCCGAGGGCGCCGGCCACCTCGAGCGTGCCGAACCGGGGCACCTCACACCTCCGAGAACGCGGGCATGACCTCACGGGCGAACAGGCGCAGGCTGTCGAGCACCGAGGCTTGAGGGATCACCTCGCCGGCGTTGAGGATGAAGTTCACCAGGTCGACGCCGGTGGCCTCCCACTTCTTCAGCTCCCGCACGATCTGCTCGGGGTTGCCGATGGCGATGCCCTCGGGGGGCTGGCCGGCCTCGGCCGGGCTGGCGGCCCGCGAGCGGGTGGCGGCCAGCAGGCCGGGCGACGGGTACCCCTTGGTGGGGAAGGCTTCCTTGGCCATGCCCAGCTGGCCGGCGAGGTACTGGAAGGTGGCGATCATCCGCCCGCCCGTCGCCAACCCGGCGGCCGAGTCGTCGTGGCAGTATAGGAAGTTGGCCGCCGCCAGCCGGTCGTTCACGGCCAGCCCCGCCGGCGTGCAGTGCTGGATGCGCCGCCGGTACTCCTCGACCCGGCGCTCCTGTTCCTTGAACGTGGTGAAGTTCACGCCGAGGGCGCCGATGCCCCGGTCGGCGGCGTCGAGCTCGGTGCCGGGCGTCGACACGGCCACCCACAACGGCGGGTGCGGCTTCTGCAGCGGCTTGGGCAGCACGGCGCGGGTGGGCATGGAGAAGAACTGGCCGTCGAAGCCGAACCGCTCCTGGGTCCACATCTGCGGGATGGCGTGGACGTACTCGTCCCAGCTCTGCTTGGTGGTGTCGAGGTCGGCGCCGAAACCGCCCAGCTCGGTCCAGGTGGCCGAGCGCCCGGTGCCCATTTCGAGGCGCCCGCCGGACACGATGTCGAGCACGGCGGCCCGCTCGGCGATGCGCACCGGGTGGTTGAACTGGGGCACGCAGATGGCGATGCCGTGGCCCACCCGGATGCGCTCGGTCTGCACCGCGCAGGCGGTGAGGAACACCTCGGGCGCCGAGCAGTGGGCGTACTCCTCCAGGAAGTGATGCTCCACGGCCCACACCGAGTCGAACCCGAGCTGGTCGGCCAGGCGCACCTGCTCGAGGGCGTTCAGGTACACCTGCCGTTCGGCGTCGGCGTGCCACGGGCGGGGCACCGACAACTCGTAGAACACGCCGAACCTCATGCCTCGCCTCCTCGCCACCGGCCTGGCGGCGACCGTACTGACCGGCGGCTAGACAACTGCAAATGGAACTCCGACTCGACGGCCAGGCCGCGCTCGTCACCGGGGGCTCGCGCGGGATCGGCAAGGGCATCGCGCGGGCGTTCGCCGAGGCCGGCGCGGCGGTGATGATCACGTCCCGCAAGGCCGACGCCTGCGAGGCGGCGGCCGCCGAGATCGGCCACGGCGCCCGGTGGTTCGCCTCCAACGTGGGCGACCCCGCCCAGGCCTCGGAATGTGTGGACGCGACGTTGCAGGCCTTCGGTCGCCTGGACGTGCTGGTCAACAACGCCGGCGCCAATCCCTACGCCGGGCCCACCATCGACGTCGACCTGTCCCGCTGGGACAAGACGATCCAGGTCAACATCACGGCGCCCCTGGTGTGGACGCAACTGGCCTGGAACCGCTACATGAAGACGAGCGCGGGCCGGTGCTCGGTGGTGAACATCTCGTCCTCGGGCGGGCTGGCCACCAACGAGCTCCTCGGCGTGTACGACGTCACCAAGGCGGCGCTCATCCACCTCACCAAGCAGCTGGCCGCCGAGCTCGGGCCCCGCGTCCGGGTGAACGCGCTGGCCCCCGGGCTGATCAAGACCGACTTCGCCCGCATCCTGTGGGAGGGCGAGCGGGGGGGCGAGGTGGCCGCCCGGTACCCGATGAAGCGCCTGGGCGAAGCCGAGGACGTGGCCGCCGCCGCCCTGTTCCTGGCCTCCGACGCCGGCAGCTGGATCACCGGCCAGACGATCGTGCTCGACGGCGGCGGCCTGGTGGCCTTCCCCGTGTACGGCTGATGGCGGGCCCGGCCGGGCTGGGCTGCCCTCGGCCGAGGGCGCGCGTCTGTGACGACTTGAGGTCGCAGGACGACCCAAAGTCTTCACAGACGCCTTCAGTGCCGAGGCCAGTCAAGAGCTTCCTGTGAACGAGGGGCACGTGGGATCACTCAGGTGTGTACTCATCGCCATCGCGGCGAGATCGCCATCCGCATCGCCCGAGCGGGGCGCAGCTGGACATGGAGTCCGTGGCTGTCCACCCCGCATCCGACGCTCCATCGCTCCACACCCACGAGACAGGCGTGCTGGAACCGCGCAAGGTGGGCAGGGTCAACGCCATCGGCTCCCAACGCGTCTGTGCGAGCCCGACGTCGTCACCCCATGCTCGCGGCCGACACGACCGTCAGGTGTCGATGACGACCACGGGGATGACGGGCAGCATCATGCCCCGGTCGAGCGGGGCGGTGCGCTCGACCAGCAGGCCGGCCTCGGCCCGGGCGAGCAGGTTGGGGAGGGCGTAGGGCTCGGCGGCGGCCAGGTCGACGGCGTAGCCGAGGTCGCCCAAACTGGCGGCGGTGACCCGGCTGAGCGGGTTGCCGTCGGCGCTGATGTAGCCCGACATGAGCTCGTTGGCGAACACCGTCTCCCGCCAGTGGGCGTCCCGGGTGCCCGCCCCGCCCGTGCCCTCCACCGGCACAGCCGCCGCCGTGCCCCCCAGCGCCCGGTACTCCGTAACGGCGCCGGCACCGGTGAACGTCGGGTTGGTGGTGCCCGCCCCCTGCAGGAGGCCCTTGCGGTCCCACACCGTGCCCACGCCGACGACGTGGCCCATCTCGTGGGCGATGACGTCGTCGAGCGTGCCGGCGGCCTCCATGTCGGCCAGGTCGGCGGTGTCGAAGGACATGAGCCCCTTGGCCGGCAGGAAGGCGGCGGCGCCCGCCGTCGCCGGCCGTAGCGCCGTCGGACCGGCCTGGCCGAGCACACTGCCCGAGCCGTCGATGGCGATGCCCTGGGCGGAGATGACGATGTCGTCGATGGTCTCGCCGTCGACGGTGAGCGAGGGCACGTCGCCGACGATGATGCGCGTCCAGCGGTCGGCGGCGGCGCGGAACGCCGCCTGCTGGCGGGCCGTGAGGCCCCCGAGGAAGCGCACCTCGATGACGTACGGCGACTCGGCCTGGACGGCGGCGGCCCGGGCGGCGTCGGCGACGGCCCGGTAGATCTCGACGGCCATTCAGCGCCCCTTCCACACCGGCGGGCGCCGCTCACGGGCGGCCTGGGCGCCTTCGGCGGCGTCCTCGGTGGCGGCCGCCACCTTGCGCATGGTCTCGCCGAACCGGATCGCTTCCAAGGGGGGCATTGTGCGGCTCCGCATGGCCAGCTCCTTCATCGCCCGCTGGGCCAGCGGGGCGCCGCCCACCAGCCGGACGGCCAGGGCCCGGGCCTCGTCCATCAGCTCGGCTCGGGGCACCACCCGCCCGACCAGGCCGATCTCGTGCGCCCGCTCGGCGTCGATGCGCTCGCCGGTGAGCAGGAGCTCCATGGCGTCGTGCCAGCGCAGCCGCTGGGGCAGCCGGATGGCCCCGACGATGGCGGGCGTGCCCAGCAGCACCTCCGGGAAGCCGAACGAGGCGTCGTCGGCCGCGAGCACGAAGTCGCACCACGTCACGAGGGTCACGCCGTAGCCCAGGCAGTAGCCGTGCACGGCGGCGATCACAGGCTTGAAGATCTCCCAGCCGCTCTCGAAGGAGTTGAGGGTCGGCTTCTCCCAGAACGTGCCCGGGAACGTGCCGATCGACCCCTGGCCGTCGCGCAGGTCGGCACCGGCGCAGAACGCCCGCCCGGCGCCGGTGACGATGGCGACCCAGGCGTCGTCGGAGTCACGGAAGCGGGCAAAGGCGGCGTTGAGGTCGTGGCGCAGCGCGCCGTTGATGGCGTTGAGGGCCTCGGGCCGGTTGTAGGTGATCGTGGCCACATGCCCGTCGAGGTCGTAGAGGACGGCGTCACCCATGGGATCGGTCAGATGTCGGCGGCGGCGGGCATGGTGACGGGCACGGGCGGGTCGTAGCCCCGAGCGCGGAGGCCCTCCTCGATGGCGGCGATCGTGGCCTCCACCACCTTCACCCGGGCGAAGCGCTTCGATTCCCCCTCGATCACGTGCCAACGGGCGTGCTCGTGGTCGGTGCGCTCGAGCATCCCCTCGGCGGCGATCAGGTAGTCGTCCAGCCGGCCCCGGTTGCGCCAGTCCTCGGAGGTGAGCTTCCAGCGCTTCAGCGGGTCGGACTCCCGCCGCCGGAAGCGCAGGAGCTGCTCCTCGGGCGAGATGTGCAACCAGAACTTGACGATGATCGTGCCTTCCAGCGCAATCGACCGCTCGAAGTCGGTGATCTCGCGGAAGGCCCGCCGCCACTGCTCCTCGGTGGCGTACCCCTCGACCCGCTCCACCAGCACGCGCCCGTACCACGACCGGTCGAGCACGGCCATGCCGCCCAGGCCGGGCAGCTTGGGGATGAAGCGGAACAGGAAGTGGTGGCGCTTCTCGTCCGGGGTGGGCGCGCTGAACTGGGCGACGCGCACGTGGCGAGGGTCGAGCGGGTTCACCAGGTGCTTGATGCAACCGCCCTTGCCGGCCGCGTCCCAGCCCTCGAAGATGACGAGCAGCCCCGGACCGATGCGCCCGCCGAGCTGGCCGCCCAAGGTGAGCCGCAGCTGCAGCAGGCGGGGGTAGGCGGCTCCCAGCCGCTTGTCCTGCTCCTTGCGGGTGAGCGACTGGGTAAGGTCGAGCTGGTCGAGGCGCCCCACCGCGCCAGCATCGCGCGGGCGACCGGCGTGGTGGCACGACCCGTCCCGGTGTCGCTTCAGGCCGCGAATTGCACCGTAGAGGTGCAGATTCCTGACTGAAGCGCCGCGACGTCCCTGCCTCAGGAGGCCTTGGCCGCCCGGAAGCCGGCGTCGAGGTCGGCCAGGATGTCGTCGACCGACTCGAGCCCCACCGACAGGCGCACGAGCCCGGGGTGCACGCCGGTGGCCACCTGCTCGAGCTCGTTCAGCTGGCTGTGGGTGGTGGAGGCGGGGTGGATGGCCAGGCTGCGCACATCGCCGATGTTGGCCACGTGGCTGTGCAGCTCGAGAGCTTCCACGAAGCGCTGCCCGGCCTCCCGGCCACCCTTGATGATGAACGACGGCACGGAGCCGAAGCCGCGCCCGCCGCCGTACTTCTTGGCCGCCTCGTGCCACGGACTGCTGGGCAGGCCGGGGAAGAACACCTCCTCGACCTCGTCGCGCTGGGCCAGCCACTCCGACACGATCTGGGCGTTGGAGAAGTGGCGCTCCATGCGCAGGCTGAGCGTCTCCAGGCCCTGCAGGAACAGGAACGAGTTGAGCGGGGCGATGGACGAGCCCAGGTCGCGCAGCTGCTGGACGCGCGCCTTGATGATGTAGGCGCCCGGCCCGAGGGCGGGCCAGTACTGGAGGCCGTGGTAGCTGGGGTCGGGCTCGGTGAAGTTGGGGAAGCGCCCCGACGCGGCGAAGTCGAACGTGCCGCCGTCGACGATGACGCCCCCGATGGACGTGCCGTGGCCGCCGATGAACTTGGTGGTCGAGTGCACGACGATGTCGCAGCCCCACTCGAAGGGCCGGATCAGGTACGGCGTGGGGATGGTGTTGTCGAGCATGAGGGGGAAGCCCGCCTCGTGGGCCACGCCGGCCACGCCCTCGATGTCGAAGATCGAGTTCTTGGGGTTGGACAGCGTCTCGCCGAAGAACAGCT
>JBIOZN010000083.1:0-34848 GCA_044871175.1 Acidimicrobiales bacterium
CCGTGGCCCTCGAGCAGCGCCATGAGCCCGCTGATGCGACCCAGCAGCACCCGTTGCTCGGGGGTGGCGATGAGGTGGGCGAGGCCGCCGTCGCGCAGTGGGCGCTCGCCCCGGCGCATCCCGGCCAGGGCGTCGCGCAGGGCCCGGGCGAACCGTTGGGGATCGGGGTCGACCTCGTCCAGCGTCTGGTGGACGAGGCCCAGGAAGTGGGGCCGCAGCCAGGGGACGCCCGTGAACTGGGCCCGGTGGGTGACCTCGTGGAGGGCCAGCCACAGCCGGAACTCGCCCGGGGGGAAGGCGAAGCGCTTCTCCAGGGCCAGGACGTTGGGCCCCACGTAGTACACGAGGTCCTGGTCGGCGGTGTCGGCGTCGTCCACCACCAACAGGTCGTATTGCCCGAGGACCCGGCCCGACATCCACCCGAGCAGGGCGCCCACCTCGGCGCCGGCGACCCGCCGGGTGACCGCCCCGGGCAGGGTGCTCTTGCCTTGGCGGATCCGTTCGTCGAGCTTGGCCAGCACGGGCGCGAGCAGGCGCTGGAACGAGGCCACGTTGGCCCGGATCCACGCGTTGCGGTCGACGACCCGGGCGCGCGCCGGGCCGGCCTGCGAGCGCAACCCGGTCTCGGCCGCCACCAGCTCTTCGGCCTGGGCGGTGAAGCCGGCGAAGTCGGGCTCGAGCGAGGCGTAGTGGTACGACTGGGCGAAGGGGTCGTGCCCCGCCAGGCGGGTGGCGACGAGCTCGGCCATGCCCCAATCGACCGGGCCCGGACCGGCGCCGTTCGTGCTCACTGGCGGGCGTAGCGCTGGCGGCCCTGGCGCTTACTGGGGAACCGTGGCCGCTCGACCTTCACCAGGTAGCCGACCACGAGGGCGAGCACCACGGCGACCGCCAACACCACCAGCAGGACGCTGATCCACCAGTGCCAGACGAAGGCGGCCAGGACCATGGGGTTCGACACTACCGGCGGCGGCGGTCAACCCTCACGCCCAACCACCCATGGCACACCGCCGGTCAGGCCGAGGAGCGGCCCGCCTCCTGCTCGATCGACAAGCGGATGCGCTCGACCAGGCCGGGCGGGACCTGCTCGCGGCACTTCAGGGCGATGACCTGGCGGAGCTCGGTTTCGAAGTCGAACACCTCGAAGCAGTCCATGCACGCCTCCAAGTGGTGCCGGATCCGCTCGCGGTTGGCCGGTGTGAGCTCGTCGTCGAGGAACTCGTGGAGCTCACGCAGCACTTCGTCACAATCAGCCATGGTTTGCCTGCTCGGGTCGGGCCGTCGTCGCGGCGCCCTGTCGGTCACCCACCAGACCACGCTGGGCGGCAAACGAATACAACTCCCGCTGCAGCGCTCTTCTTCCCTGGTGCAGGCGGCTCATCACGGTACCGATGGGGATGTCGAGGATCTCGGCGATCTCCTTGTAGGAGAACCCCTCGACGTCGGCCAGCAGCACGGCCAGGCGGAACTGCTCGGGCAACGATTCCAGTGCCTGCTTCACCTCCTCCTCGGTGAACCAGTCCATCAGCTCGTCCTCGGCGCTGCGCCCGGTGACCTCGTTCAGGGTGTTGAGGCGGCGGTAGAGGTAGAGGTCCTCGACATCGTCGAGCTCGCGCTCGTCGGGCCGGCGCTGCTTGGCCCGGTAGGCGTTGATGTAGGTGTTCGTGAGGATCCGGTACAACCAGGCCCGCAGGTTGGTGCCCTGGCTGAAGCCGTCGAACCCCCGGTAGGCCCGGAGGTAGGTCTCCTGCACCAGGTCCTCGGCGTCGGCGGGGTTGCGCGTCATCCGCAGCGCGGCCGAGTACAGGGCGGGGGCGAAGGGCATCGCCTGCGCCTCGAACGTGGACGGGTCGGCCACATGTCGACCCTACCCGGGCACGGTCGGTGGCTCCCGGCCGACGGCCCGCCCGCGCCGTGAGCGGCCTGAGGAGTTGCGGGGGCCGAACGCGGGCATCTCGGCGGGTTCCGGCATGCACGAGGGGGTCCGGGCGCCGCCGCAGGCGGCTCCACAGAGGGCGGCCGGGGGGGTGAAGGTCCCCTTCCCCCTCTGGCTAGAGGCGGGCGACTAAGTCGTCGAGGGCGCGCACGAAGCGGTCGAGCAGGTCGGCCAGGCTCCGGCGCTCGGCCGGGTCGAAGGCGGCGAGGATGGCGGCCATGAGCTCGCGCCGGCGGCGGGCGATGGCCGCCTGGCGCTCGCACCCGGCCGGCGTGGCGCCCACCATCACCACGCGCCCGTCGTCGGCCGACGCGCTGCGCTCCGCCAGCCCGTCGCGCACCAGCCGCTGGACGGCCCGCGTGGCGCTGGAGGGGTCGACCCGCAGGGCCTCGGCCAGGTCACCCATGCGCCAGGCCGGCCGCTGCACGAGGAGCTCGAGGGTGTCGTACTGGCCCGGCTCCAGGGCGTCGGAGCCGATCCCGAACAGCTGGTCCCGCAGCACGGCCATGGCCGCCCCCCGGCGCATCTCCTTCCAGGCGGTGCCGATGCGAGCCGCCAGCTGCCGGTCCTCGTCGTGGCCGACGCCGCCCGGGTCGATGGCGCCTTCCCAGGTCACGAAATCGGAGGGTACAAGCAGGGAACGGGCCGGCTCCAAGGCGGCATGAGGCGGCCGACCCGGCGACGCAAGCAAACTTCAAGCCCAATTCAAGGGGCGGACGCGACAGTGTCGCCATGCCGACCGCCACTCGCCCGAACCGCCCCGGGACCCGGGGGGCGACGGCCCCCCGTCGCCGGATGACCACCGACCAGTTCCTGCGTTACCTCAGCGAGCATCCCGCCACCGCGGCGTTGGGACGGGACCTCGCCCAGGCCCTCGACCCCGCCGGCGCCCACTGAGCTCGGACCCAGTCTTCAGTCAGCGAAGTGCACCGTAGAGGTGCAGATTCCTGACCGAAGCGGTGGTGGGCTTCCCGGGCGGCCGGTGTCCTGACCGTTCACGTCCTGTCGTAACGTCCCGCCGGTTGGCTGACCGGCCCCTTCCCTGTGCTGTGCGGGCCCGCAACCGCGCCGAGTCCCTCGTGGCCACGGCGTCCACCGTGCGCCGGTGGCTCCTCGTCGAGCAGCCCGGCCCCTGGGGACGCCAGGCGCTGGTGGAGAGCCGGCTCGACCCGGTGATCGCCCGGACCCTGGTGGCCTACGCCCACCGCCACGGCGTCCGGGTGCTGCTCATTCGCCGTCCCGGGTGGCAAGGAGCTGGAGCGCGGCGGGTGTACCTGGCCCGTAGTTCCCCCCGTGCCGGCTGGATCGAGCAGCTCGACATCGAGCACCCCCGCCAGCTCCTCGGCCTCGACCTGGCGTGCCTGGCCGCCACCCAGTCCCCCGGGCTGGGCCGGCCCGGGCCGGCCGCGGTCCACCTCGTCTGCACCAACGGGCGCCACGACCAGTGCTGCGCCGATTTCGGGCGGCCGGTCGTGCGGGCGTTGCACGACGCGGCCACCCCCCACGTGTGGGAGAGCTCCCACGTCGGGGGCGACCGCTTCGCCGCCAACCTCGTGTGCCTGCCGGCGGGCGTCTACTTCGGGCGCGTCGCCCCCGGCTCGGCCGCCCGCCTGGTCGAGGAGTTCGCCGCCGGCGCCCTCGACCTCGACCACTACCGCGGCCGCAGCTGCTACCCCCCGCTGGTGCAGGCGGCCGAGATCGCCGCCCGGCGCCACCTCGACGAGCGCCGGGTGAACGGGGTGCAGGTGGTGGCCGCCCGGCCGGGCAAGACCGACGAGATGATCGTCGTCGTCGCCCAGCAGGGGGGCGGCCGCCTGGAGGTGACCGTGCGGCGCGAACGGGGCGAGCCCGCCCACCTCACCTGCAGCGGCTCGGGCGCCAGCCGCCCGTGGCAGTACCGGCTCGTGGCAATGCGGCGGGGGTAGAGATCGCGTCGTGACCTACGACGGCGTGCCGGCTCAAGGCGTGTCGGCCCCCGTGGTGGAGCACCACCCCGAGCGCTCCCGGTACGAGCTGGTCGTCGACGGCCGCCTGGTGGGCGTGGCCGACTACCGGGTCAGCGGCGACCGCGTGGTGTTCCCGCACACCGAGATCGCGCCGGCCCGGCGGGGACAGGGGCTGGGCGCCGTCCTCGTCCGGGGCGCCCTCGACGACGTGCGCACCACCGGGCGCACGGTCGTGCCGCGCTGCTGGTACGTCGCCCAGTTCGTGCGCGAGCACCCCGACTACCAGGACCTTCTGGCCTCGTAGCGCCGCCGCAACGTCTGGTAGACCGCATCGGCGTGACCATCGCCCTGGGCGCCCTCATCTTCCCGACCGACCTGTCCATCCGGCCCGACGTGGTGGCCCGAGAAGCCGAGGCGCGGGGCCTGGAGTCGATCTGGTTCCCCGAGCACACCCACATCCCCGTGTCCCGCCGCACGCCGTGGCCCGGAGGCGCCGAGCTGCCCCAGGAGTACCTGCGCACGTACGACCCGTTCGTCGCCCTCACCGCCGCCGCCGCCGTCACCACCGAGTTGAAGGTGGCCACCGGGATCTGCCTGGTCGCCCAGCGCGACCCGATAGTGCTGGCCAAGGAGGTGGCGTCCCTCGACCGCCTGTCGGGCGGGCGCTTCCTGTTCGGCATCGGGGTGGGCTGGAACGTCGACGAGATGGAGGATCACGGCGTCGACCCGGGCCACCGGCGGGCCATAGTGCGGGAGAAGGTGCTGGCCATGAAGGGCCTGTGGACCCAGGAGCAAGCCGGGTTCGAGGGCCAGCACGTGCGCTTCTCCCCCAGCTGGTCCTGGCCCAAGCCCGTGCAGCCACCCCATCCCCCCGTGATCATGGGCGGGGCCGGGGGCCCGGTGACGTTCCGCCACGTGGCCGAGTACTGCGACGGCTGGATGCCGATCCATGGCCGCCGCAACGTGTTCGAGCGCCTACCCGACCTCCGGGCGGCATGCGAGGCGGCCGGGCGCGACCCGGCCTCGGTGGAGCTCGGCGTCTTCGGCGTGCCTCCCCAGGAGGACGTGGTCGAGTCGTACGCCGAGGCGGGGATGCGCCGGGTGGTGCTCGGACTGCCGTCGGCCCCCGCCGACCACGTGCTGCCCGTGCTCGACCGCCACGCCGAGCTGGTGAAGCGCTTCTGTTCCTGACCTGGTCAGTCGGCGGCGTCGATGTCGACGTTGTAGGCGTCGTACACGAGGTCGGACCCGAGGTGGCGGTGGCGCACGAGACCCGCCAGCAGGGCGACGCCGGTGTCGCGCACCTCGACGACGCCGTCGCCGTCGGCCACGGCCGCCACCCGCTGCAGCAGGCGCTCGCACTCGCCGGCGAGGTGGACGTGGTCGTCGCACAGCTTCTTCACCCGGTGGGCCAGCCGGGGGGCTCGTTCGGTGACCTCCTCGAACAGCCCGTCGGGCCCCTCGGTGACGGTGACGTGACGGGCGAAGGCGTCACGCACGCCGTGGGCGGCGTGCTCGACCGAACGGCCCCAGGCCGCCGGGTCGGCCGAGGCCGTTCCGGCCAGGGCCGCCTCGAGGTCGACCATGGCGGCGCGCAGGCCCCGCCGTTGCTGCTTGGCGCCCTCCAGCGGCGTCGGTGGATCCGGTGCGTCGCCCATGCGGCCCTCCTTGCGTACCCGCCGGCACCCTAGTGGCGGGTGAACCGGGCCGTCGCCGCCCTAGCGTCGTCGGCCATGTGCCGCAACATCACGACGCTGCGCGGCCTCCAGCCGCCCGCCACGGCCGAGGAGATCGAGGCCGCTGCCCGCCAGTACGTGCGCAAGATCAGTGGCGTCCAGCAGGTGACCGAGGCCACCGCGCCCCTGGTCGAGCAGGCCGTACGCGACATCACGGCCGCGAGTACCACCCTCCTCGCCGCCCTACCGCCCCGTAAGCAGCCGCCGGCCACCGTGCCCCCGCTGCGCCGCCCGCAGGTGCGCGCTCGTCTGGGCCGGGACCAGCCGGCAGCCTCGTAGCGGCCGGCGGACGGCCGAGAACCGGTCAGGATCTGGCCGGTTCGCGAGCGAGGATGGGGCCGTGCGCGCCGACCGGTTGGTGGCCATCCTGCTGCTCCTGCAGACCAAGGGGCAGGTGACCGCCGCCCAGGTGGCCGCCGAGTTGGAGATCTCCGAGCGCACCGCCCGCCGCGACCTCGAAGCCCTCGGCATGGCCGGGCTGCCGATCTACTCCCGCCAGGGCCGCAACGGCGGCTGGCAGCTGGCCGGGGGCGGGCGCACCGACCTGAGCGGCCTCACCGCCCCCGAAGCCCGGGCGCTGTTCCTGGTGGCCGGGCCCTCGTCGGCGGCCACCCCCGAAGTCAAGGCCGCGCTGCGCAAGCTGGTGCGGGCCCTTCCCGAGCCCTTCCGCGACGAGGCCGAGGCGGCGTCCGGGGCCGTGGTGGTCGACCCGACGGGCTGGGACCAGGCCGATGCCCCCCGCCCACCCCCGCCGCTCCTCGACGCCGTCCAACAGGCGGTGGTGCGAAGCCAGCAGGTCGCCTTGGGGTACGTGAGCCGCAGCCGGGACGCCTCCCAACGCGTCGTGCACCCGCTGGGGCTGGCGGCCAAGGGCTCGGCCTGGTACCTGGTGGCCGACACCTCCGCCGGGTTGCGGACGTTCCGGGTCGACCGCATGACCAGCGTGGAGCCCACCGGGGACCCGGTCGTGCGCCCCGACGGGTTCGACCTGGCTGCGGCCTGGCGCCTCATCACCGACGAGGTCGACCAACGCCGCCTCCCCCTGCAGGCGCGGGCCACGACCACCGCCGACATGGTGTGGCTGTGCCGCCGGGTGTTCGGCCCGCGCGTCCGCATCGGCCCGCCGGGCCCCGACGGCCGCGTCGAGGTGGAGATCCGTGCACGCGGCGTGCGCTCCCTGGCCGGCCAGGTCGCCGGGCTCGGCGCCGCGCTGGAGATCGTCGATCCGCCCGAGGTGCGCGCCCTGCTGGCCGCCATCGGTGCCGAGCTGACCGGCACCTACGGCCGCCCCTGACCGCGCGGCGCCCGGTCCCGACGACGTCTCGGCGCGAAATGCGCCATATATGGCGGGAACCGCGCCGAGACTTCGACGGGCGGGGGCGGCGCCGGCGGCCGGGGACGACCGGCCCGCGAGCGCCGCCGGCGGCGTGGCGACCGGCCCGCGAGCGGCGGCGGCCAGCGGCGGCGGTCAGCCGGGTTCGGCTTCGTGGCCGGCCGGCCGGAGGCCGCTGTAGGCCTGGGCGGCGGGCATAGCTCCGGTGACCACCTTGTAGATCGTCTTGCACACTGGCATCTCCACGCCCAGCCGCGCCGCCAGGTCGTGCACGGTGACCGCCGTCTTGACTCCCTCGGCCACCATCGTCATCTCACCGAGGATCTCCTCCAGGGGACGCCCGAGGCCCAGCTGCTCGCCCACCCAGCGGTTGCGGCTGTGGGGGCTGATGCACGTGACCACGAGGTCGCCCATGCCCGTGAGCCCGGCGAAGGTGGCCGCCTCACCGCCCATCGCCACCCCGAGCCGGGTGAGCTCGCCCAGCCCGCGGGTCATCACCGCTGCCCGGGTGTTGTCGCCGACGGCCAGGCCCTGGGCCATCCCAGCAGCCACCGCGACCACATTCTTCAGCGCGCCGCCGATCTCGCAGCCGGCCACGTCGTGGTTCGTGTAGACGCGCAGCAGCCCCCGGCGCAGCACCCGCTGCAGGGCGGCGGCCACGGTGAGGTCCTCGGTGGCGATGACGCTGGCCGCCGCCTGCCCGGACATGATCTCTTTGGCGATATTGGGCCCGGTGAGGGCGGCCGCCGGATGGCCGGGCAGGACCTCCTTGACGATCTGGGTCATCCGCAGCAGCGACCCCTGCTCGAGCCCCTTGCTCAGGCTGATCACCGGGATCCACGGGTGGATGGTGGGCTTGACCAGCTCGAGGGTGGCCCGGAAGGCGTGCGACGGGACACCCACGATGAGCAACTCGGCCCGCGCCACCGCCTTTTCCAGGTCGGCGGTGGCGTGCAGGCGCGGGTCGAGCGCGAAGCCGGGGAGGTAGCAGTGGTTGGTGTGCTCCTCGTCGATCTCCCGCGCCACCTCCGGGTTGCGGGCCCACACGAGCGTGCGGTTGCGGGCCGCCACCAGCGACGCCACGGTCGTGCCCCACGAGCCCGCCCCGAGCACCACGATCCGCATCGGCGGCCCCTATCGCTCGTACAGGGCTACCAGCATCCCCCGGCCCAGCGTGTGCCCGAAGAGGTTGAAGCCCACCAGGGCCGGGGTCGCGTCCTCGCCCAGGCCGAGCTGGTCGACGTCGAGGGCGTGCACGGTGAACACGTAGCGGTGGGGGCCGTGGCCGGGCGGCGGGGCGGCACCGAGGTAGCCGGGGAGGCCGGCGTCGTTGCGGGCGTGCTTCGCGCCGGCCGGCAGGTCGGGGCCGCCCTCGGGGCCGCCGGCGCCGCTCGCCAGCTCGGTGACCGAAGCGGGAACGTCGAACACCACCCAGTGCCAGAACCCGCTGCCCGTGGGGGCGTCGGGATCGAAGCAGGTGACGGCGAAGCTCTTCGTTCCCTTGGGAGCGCCCTCCCACCGGAGGTGGGGCGAGCGGTCGTCGCCGCCCGCGCCGAACACGGCGCTCAGGTGCGGTGTCGGGAGCGTGTCGCCGTCGCTGATCTCGTCGCTGGTGACGGTGAACGAGGGCACCTCGGGCAGGTGCTCGTACGGCAGCGGCGGGCTCTTACGGTCGGCCATGGTCCCCTCCCCCTCGTCGGGCGCAGCGACAGTAGCCACGGGCATCCGGGGGCGCAGCCCTAACGCTTGGGCGTCAGCCGCACCACCGGGATCTCGCGCGAGGTGCGCCGCTGGTAGGCGGCATAGCCCGGGGCCGACCGGACGGCCGCGTCCCACAGGCGCTGGCGCTCGGGCCCGGTGACGGTCTCGGCCCGCACCGCCACCTCCTTGCCGGCGACGTCGATGGCCACGTCGCGGGTCGAACCGAGGTTGAGGTACCAGTCGGGGTGACGGGGCGCACCGCCGTCGGAGCCGATCACCACGTAGCTGTCGCCATCGCGCGTGAACGACAGCGGCGTCTGGCGCGCCTTGCCACTCTTGCGCCCGATGGTGTGGAGGACGAGGATCCGTCCGCCGGGCAGGCGGGCCAACAGCGGCGCGGCCGGGGACTGGAGCAGGCGCCGGTGGGCCTGGGTCACCGCCTTCTGGAACTCGACCATGATCCGGGAGGCTGAGGGCAGCGCCACCGCGTCGACCCTATCCCCGGAGACCGGCAGGGCTAGCCGGGGGCCTGCACGGTCACGGCGTCGGAGGGCACCGCCAGGAAGACGCCCTGTTCGGCCAGCCGAGCGGCCGCTTCGCCCTGCAGGCGCTGCTCGCCGGGACTGCCGGTGAGCGGGCGCACCACGCCGGTGACCGTGACGACCTGGCCCGGCTCGACATGCACCGCCGACTCTCCCGGCGCGGCTAGCACGACCCAAAGAAGCGCTCCCGCAGGGTCCTGGACCCAGAAGCCCTCGTCGGTCACGGGCGCCACCACGGTGACGCCCTCGGCAATGGCGGTGCGGTCGACCAGGGCCAACCAGTCGGGCCCGGGCGCCCCGAGGGGCGTGCCGTCGTCGAGGCGCAGGGCCGATGGTGTCGGCGCGGGCGCCGGTGCCGCCGTCGTCGCCCGGGCCGCCGTCGTCGCCGGGGCCGCCGTCGTCGTCACGGGGGGCGGCGCAGGCGCGGCCGTGGGCGAGGAGCTCCCGCCGGCCACCGCCACGGCCACGGCGACGGCCCCGGCGGCGGCCACGCCTCCCGCGGCGGTGGCCACGGGGTGCTCGGCGACGTGGGTCCGCAGCACGCTGAACACCGCCTTGGCGGCGGCGGGCACGGCCACGATGCCGGCCAGCTGACGCTCACGCTCGACCAGCGGCTCGCTCAGGGAGGCGCAGGTCGAGCAGGCCAGCAGGTGCTCGGCCGCGCCCAGGTTGTGTTGGCGCCGGCGGTCGCCGGCCGAGAGCGCCAACAGCACGGGCCGACAGCGCCCGGTCGGCAGCCGCCGGTGGCGCAGGGCGAGGACGTACTCGAGGCGCAGCTCGGCCCGCGCTCGCGCCAGGCGCATGGCGAGGGCGCCGGGGGTGGTGCCCTCCATCTCGGCCAGGTCGCCGAGGGGGACCTCTTCGACCACGTGGTCGTAGAGCAGGCGGCGCTGCTCGGGGCCGAGCTCGTCGAGGGCGGTCGCCAAGGCGGCGGTCTCCTCGGCGCGCAGGGTGGCGTCCTCCGGATCGTCGGAGACCTCCTGGTCGACCAGCCGGGGAGCGTGGCGCCGATCGCGTTCGACCGATCGCACGTGCGAGGTCAACAGGTGCTGCGCAGTGACGATGGCGTACGCCCGCAGCGAAGGCCCGGTCAGCCGCCCCCGGCTGCCCGCCACCTTGACGAGCGCTTCCTGGGTGAGGTCCTCCACCAGGTCGCGGTCGCGACAGCGCGCCGCCAGCACTCGGCGCACGATGGGCGCGACCCCGACCAGCGTCTCGTCGTCGGCGACGTCTTCGGCCGGGCGGGGGTGGTGTGCAGGAGACAGGGCCGCCCTCCGATTGGCTCGGATCAGCCGTGTGGGCCGACGCGACCCTACCGGCGGTGATGCGCGCCCAAGACGCGCCGCACCGCTTGGCGGCACTCAGCCTGGTCGGGCCGCCGGTCCCACCCGCCGCGGACCGGCGGCCCGTCGCCCCTTGGGGCGAGGTTCCCGCCAAACGGGGAGAGGCCGCTAGCGACCCCGCCGCACGTCCTCGTTGCCCTCGACCTCGATGCGCTCCTTGCGCACTTCTTCGGCGACGGGGACCTCCTCGGTGACGGTTTCGGTCTCCAGCCGCACCCGCTCCTTGGGCACGGTGCGCTTCTGCACGTCGACGACCTCTTCGCTGAGGACGATCTCGTGCTCCGCCTCGGTGATGTCGGCGCCCCTCGTAGCGGCGTCGACGTTGGCGTCGGTAATGGGCTCGGTCACCAACGCGGCCTTCTCCTTCCGCACCGGCACGGTCATCTGCACCTGCTCGGTCTCCACCCACTTGCGCAGGCGCGCCCGGCCAGCCTCCTGGGTCGTCTTGTCGACCCGGACCTCCTCTTCGGAGCGGGTCATGGCGTCGTCGGTGGCGCGACCGCTCGTGTCGACGTCGGCGGTCGCACGGTCGACGTCACCCCTGGCGGTGTCGACACCGACCCCGGTGCCCACGCCGTAGTACTCGTACAGGCGCTGCTCCTCCTCGGGGCTGAGCTGGCCGTCGGCCTCGCAGTGCGGGGCGTCCTTCACCGTGGCCTTGTCCCAGCCGATGACGACGTCGTCGCCCGACGCGGTGGCGCCGCTCAGCGGGACGAAGCTCACGCCCGTGCCGAACAGGCCGGTGGTGACGGCGAGCCATTCGGGCTGGCCGGTGTCGTCGTCCAGGTAGACATCGGCGATCTTGCCCACCTTGTCGCCGTCGCGGTCGACGGCGGTGCGGCCGACCCAGCGGGACAGCTCGCTCGACTCGATGTTGGTCATGGGCTACCTCTCGTGTGCGGGTGTGGTGATGCCGGTGGGGGTTGCGCCCGCCGCCGTCATCGAGAGGAACGCTTTGCCGGGCGCGCCATCACGCGCGAGTTGCGTCGATCAGCCGAACACGAGGCGACCGAAGGCGACCAGCCCGACCACGAGGATCACCACGCGGTAGATGGTGGGCGGGATCCGCCGTCCCGTGGCGGCGCCGATCTGGCCACCGACGACCGAGCCCAGGGCGAGCAGGGCGGCCGCCCCCCAGGCCACGTCGGTGGCGAGGGCGAAGATGATGGCGGCGGCACCGTTGGTGAGGGCGGCGAGCACGTTTTTGCAGGCGTTGATGCGTTGGAGGTCGTCGTCCAGGAAGATGCCGAGCAGGGCGAGCAGGATCACGCCCTGGGCGGCACCGAAGTAGCCGCCGTAGACCCCCGTGAGCAGGGCGGTGAGGAACAGTCCCCGGCCGCCGACGTCGGTGCCCCCGCCCCGGTGGCCCCGGCGGGCCAACCAGCGCGACAGGCGGGGCCCGATCACCACCAGGACACAGGCGCCCAGGATCAGCACGGGCACGATGGCACGGAAGGCCGACGCCGGCAGCACCAGCAAGAGCAGGGCGCCGGCGGTGCCGCCCACCAGCGACGCCGGGCCGAGGCGCATCACCCGGGCGCGCTGGCCCCGCAGCTCGTGGCGGTATCCCACGACACCGCTCACCGACCCGGGCAGGACACCGATGTTGTTGGTGACGTTGGCCAGGAGCGGCGGGTACCCCAGGGCGAGCAACGTCGGGAACGTGACGAGCGAGCCCGAGCCCACGATGGCGTTGATCGTGCCGGCCCCCGTCCCGGCCAGCACGAGCACGAGGGCGTCCAGCGGAGTCACGGCCGCCGGGCTCGCCCATGCAGGCGGTGCGATGTCGTCAGGCCGCCCTCCTCCCGAGTACGGCGATCGGTCCGCCGGGGCGCGGGGCGAGTGTACGGAGCGCCCACGGGTCGCTCCGGCCGTCCGCCGGGCCACGCGCCGGGGCGGACGGCCTTGGGTGCGCGGGACGTTCGACCATGGCGGCCCCGCCGAGGGGGAGCGATCCTGGCCCCAGCAGGGTCGCTGGTCGAGGAGGTCACCATGACCCGCATGCGGGAAGCCGCATACGACGACGTCGACGAGCCCGAGGCCGAGCAGGGGCCGGGGCAGGAGCCTGTCTCGCGCTTCATGGCCGAAGACGTCGAGGTCGTGGCCGGGAACGCCCCTCTCACCGAGGTGGCCGACCGGCTGGTGGCCGCCTCGGTCGGTGCCCTGGTGGTGGTGGACGAGCGGGGCCGTCCGGTGGCGGTGGTGTCCGAGCGCGACGTCGTGCGGGCGGTCGCCGACGACGCCGACCTGGCCGCCGCCCGGGCCCTCGACGTCGCCACGCGTGCCCTCGTGTGGTGCGACATCGACGCCACCGTGGCCGAGGTCGCGGCCGAGATGATGGACCGGTACGTGCGTCACGCACTGGTCGAGGACGAAGGGCGGTTCGTCGGCATCGTCTCGGCTCGTGACCTGCTCGGCGCCTTCCTCTGAGCACTCTGACCGCGCCCGGCCCCACTCCAGCGTTGGGACACTTTTCGCGCGCATACGACGCGTAAGTGACCCAACGCTCGCGGGCGGGGGAGCGGGCGCGGGCGGGGACGTAACGTCAGCTTCTCGTGCACCCCGGCCGCCTCCACCATCCCGACGAGGTGGTCGGCCTCGTGCCGCCGTCGGGCGACGTGATCGTCCCGCTGGCCAACGGCGAGCCGTGGTCGCTCATCGACGCCCTCGACCGCCACGCCGACGCCCTGCACGACGTCCGCGTGCACCAGATGCACGCCCTCCACGACCACCGCTACCTCCACGGGCACTACGGCCTCCACCTGCGGCACGTCTCCTACTTCCTGTCCCCCGTCACCCGCCCGGCGATGCAGACCGGCGGCTGTGATCTGGTGCCTGCGCACTTCAGCGAGGTGCCCGCCGTCCTGGCCGCCCGGGTGCGCGCGCCCGTCGTGTTCGCCGCCGCTTCCCTGCCCGACCGCCACGGGTACTTCTCCCTGGGCACCAACGCCGACTACGTGGCCGGCCTCATCGGCCTGGTCCCGTTCGTGCTCGAAGCCAACGCCCGCATGCCCCGCACGTTCGGGCGCAACCAGCTGCACCACAGCCAGGTGGCCGGGTGGGTCGAGGTGGACCGGCCGCTCGTCACCGTCGACCCGGCCCCGCCCACCGCCGTCGACCGCCAGATCGCCGAGAAGGTCGCCGAGCGCGTGCCCGACTACGCCGTCGTGCAGGCCGGCATCGGGGCCATCCCGAACACCGTCATCGGGCTGTTGGAGGACCGCCGCGACCTGGGGGTGCACACCGAGCTCCTGTCCGACGGTCTCATGCACCTGGCCCTGCGGGGCGTGGTGACAGGAGTGCGGAAGGAGCGGCGGCCCACGAAGATGGTGGCCACGTTCGCACTGGGCACCCAGGCGCTGTACGACTTCATCCACGAGAACGCGGCCGTCGAGCTGCTGCCCGTCGACTGGGTCAACGACCCCCGGATCATCGCCCAGCACAGCCGCTTCGTGTCCATCAACGCCAGCGTGGAGGTCGACCTGCTCGGGCAGTGCGCGTCGGAGACGGTGGCCGGGCGGTTCTGGTCGGGCTCGGGCGGCCAGGCCGACTTCGCCGAGGGGGCGGTGCGCAGCCCGGGCGGCCAGGGCTTCATCGTGCTGCCCTCGACGGCGCTCGACGGCCGTGTCAGCCGGATCGTCGCCCGCCTCTCCCCGGGCAGCGTGGTCACCACCCTGAAGAACACCGTGGACAAGGTCGTCACGGAGTACGGCGTGGCCGAGCTGCGCGGGCGGACGGTGCGCGAGCGTGCCGGCGCACTGATCGCCATCGCCCACCCCAGGTTCCGCGACGAGCTCTGGCGCGAGGCGCACGCTCTCGGCTACCTGTGAGGGGCGCCATGATGAGGCCACCGAGATCGAGGGGGTCGGTGTGAAGGCATTGCGGTTGACGGCGTGGAAGCACGAGCCCGAGCTGCTCGACGTCCCCGAGCCCGAGCCGGGACCGGGGCAGGTCGTGGTCAGGGTCGGCGGGGCGGGGGCGTGCCACTCCGACCTGCACCTGATGCACGACTTCGAGGAGGGCCTGCTGCCCTGGGGTCCTCCGTTCACGCTCGGCCACGAGAACGCCGGGTGGGTCGAGGCCCTCGGCGACGGCGTGGAGGGCCTGGCCGTCGGCGACGCCGTCGCCGTCTACGGCCCCTGGGGCTGCGGCCGCTGCCGCCGGTGCCACCGCGGCGAGGAGAACTGCTGCGAGCGCCAGCTCGAACTGCCGGGGGCGGGCGGCGGCCTGGGGTACGACGGCGGCATGGCCCCGCTCATGCTGGTGCCCGACGCGCGCTGGCTGGTGCCCCTGGGCGACCTCGACCCGGTGCAGGCCGCCCCGATCACCGACGCCGGGCTCACCCCGTACCACGCCATCAAGCGCTCGCTCGGCCTGCTCGTGCCGGGCGCGACGGCCGTCGTCATCGGGGCCGGTGGCCTCGGCCACATGGCCGTGCAGCTGCTCCGGGCCCTGTCCCCGGCCACCGTGATCGTGGTCGACCAGCGCCCCGAGGCCCTCGAGGCCGCCACCGGCCTCGGCGCCCATCACGCCGTGCCGGCGGGCGAGCGGGCGGCCGAGGCCATCAAGGCGCTCACCGACGGGCAGGGGGCCGACGTGGTGCTCGACCTGGTGGGGGTCGACGCCACGATGGCCCTGGGTGCCGCCGTGAGCCGGATGCTGGGCCACCTCACCATTGTCGGCATCGGCGGCGGGACGCTGCCGATCAGCTTCTTCGCCCTGCCCTACGAGGTGTCCGTCGCCACCACGTACTGGGGAACGTTGCCCGAGCTGATCGAGCTGATCGCCCTCGCCCGCCAGGGCGGCGTCACTGCCCACGTGCAGACCTTCGGCCTGGACGAGGCCATGCGCGCCTACGAGGCCATGACCAAGGGCGCGCTGGAGGGCCGGGCCGTCATCGTGCCGTCCAGCTGACCCGCCCCGGCGCGCTGGGAAGCAGGCGGGGCGCGGCGACCTCACCCGACCTCGGGTCGGTCGGGGTCGCGGGCGGCGATGGCCTCGAAGACGTCCCAGCGCGGCGCCGCCGCTCGGGGGTCGTCGGGCCAGGTCTCGATGACCTTTGTGGCCCACTGCGCCCAGGCGCCCACCATGTCGGCGAAGTCGGTCATGAACTGCCCGGTGACGGCGAGGACGGCGACCCGCTCGGGGAACGGTCCGGTACCGGCGAGGTAACTGCGGGTGACGGCGATGTTCTCGTCGAGCACGCGCGTCGGCGCGCCGCCGAGGAGGGGCTGGCCAACGTCGAGTTCGAGCAGGCCGACGCCCAGGTGCACCCGTTCCCCCCGGCCTCCTTCGACATCGCCATCAGCCGCACGGGTGCGATGTTCTTCGGCGATCCCCTGGCGGCGTTCGCCAACATCGGGCGCGCCCTGCACCCGTCGGCGCGGCTGGTGCTGCTCACCTGGCAGCCGCTGTCGGCCAACAAGTGGCTGCGCGAGTTCCTGGGCGCCCTCAGCGCCGGTCGCGACCTCCCCGCCCCGCCGCCCGACGCGCCCGGACCGTTCTCGCTGTCGGACCCTGACCGCGTGCGTGACGTCTTGGGGCGGGCAGGCTATGACGCCGTCGAGGTCGACGGCCGCCGAGCTCCGATGTGGTTCGGGCGCAGCGCCGAGGAGGCCTACGGCTTCATCCGCGGCCTCATGGGCTGGATGGTGACGGGCCTCGACGAGCCCGCTCGCCATCGCGCGCTCGACGGCCTGCGCGCCACGCTCGTCGCCCACGAGAGCGGCCAGGGGCGTCACCTACGAGTCGGCGGCCTGGCTGATCACCGCTCGACGGGTCTGATCGTCGCCGCCCGACAGGCGGTTCACGCGGCCCGACGCGGGGGGAGCAGCAGACCCTCGCGAGCGAGGGCCTGCTCGACGCGGCCGCGCTCGGCGTCGCGAGGCGGCCCGACGGGCAGGGCCGTCAGGGTGTCGGGGAGACCCAGGGCGTGGCAGGCCGCCGCCAGGGCCTCGTCGTAGGCGAGGATGGTGGCCACCCGCCGCACCCGCGTGGCCTCGGGCCCGTTGGCCTCGAGCTGGGCGGCGATGCGGCGGATGTCGGCGGCGATCTTCTCGAGGGGCGGCCCGGCGGGGCGCTCGGGCGGCGCGGCCAGGACGTGGGCCCGACGGGCCGCCCGCGCCAGCCGCGCCGCCACCTGCCGGCCGTTGAGCAGGAGCCACAGTCCGACGCCGGGGAGCACGGTGAGCAGGGCCAGTTGGAAGACGCCCGTCCCCACGGCCTGCTCGGCCCCGAACATGGCGCGACGCTAAGCGGGCGCCGGGGGCCGGGCAACCTGGTCTCAGCCCGGCGCCCGCCCCCCTCGGAGGTTCTCGGGGCACCAGGAACACTCGGCGCGCCAGGCGAGTCGACACGAGCAAACCTGCTCGTGGTGCGCCGAGACTCGGGCTGGCGGCGGCACCGATCGGTCGCCGGCGGCCCGAACGGCCCGTCAGGCGCTGGCCAGCTCGGAGGCGAGGCCCTCCAGCCGCTGCTGGGCGGCGGCGACGACGCTCTTGCGGCCCTTGTTGGCCGTCTCGAAGGCGAGGATCGCCCGGACGGCGTCGCCGTCGCGCAGGCGTCCGATCCGAGCCGTCGCTTCGGTCGCCGGCAGGGCGGGGTAATTCTTGATGGGCAGCTCGTCGGCCTCGAGCGCGCCGAGGTCCTGGCGCAACCGGTGCACGGCCCGCACGGTGCCGCCGGCGCGGCGGTCCCGGGCGATGTCCTCGCTGCGCTCGAGGCTGGCGTCGCGCCCGGCGGTGAAGATGTCGCGCCCGGCGGCCACCAGGTCGCGTGCCCGGCGCACGTTGGTGGTGACGGCCTCTCCCGTACGCCGCTGGAAATCGTCGGCCGCGGCCACCGTGCGGTTGACGCTACGAGCCGCCTGCTGGCTGGGGTAGGCCGCCAGGCGACGGGTGAGACCGACCACCGCCTGGGCGGGCGTGGGCCGCAGGGCGGGAGGACCGCCGATGGCGACTTCGGCCAGTCGCGTCATCAGCCAGGCGATCCTGTCGGTGTAGGCCGACTCGAGCCGCTCGGCCAGTGCCACCACCGGCGCTACGTCAGCCTGCTCGGCGAGCATGTTGACGAAGCGGGCGCGAGCGAGGACCTGCTGGGCGGCGGTGAGGTCGGCGAGCAGCACCTCGGACAGGGGCTGGCCCTGGTCGGCGGCGATGCGGGCGGCGGCCGTGGCCCGGGCCCAGGCCGCGCCGAGCACGTCGGGCACGGCGCCCAGGTCGCGCACGGCGCGGGTCAGCGCGCCGGTGAAGTCGTCGCTCTCGTCCGCCATCGTGGCGATCTCCCGGCCGACTCGATCGGTGGCGGCCTGGGTCCGGCGAGCCTTGCCGGTCGCAGCTTCCGTCGTGGTGAGCCGCAAGAGCGCGTTCAGTTCATCGACAAGTGCGGACACGTTCCTGGTCATCCCCCAGCTTTACCGGACGCGAGCACTGGATTAACTTCGCGCGAGCACATTCGGCTCATGTCACAGGCCCGATCACCGCCGCTCGGCTTGAATGCAACCCATGGTGGCATTGCCGGAATCGGCCCGAGCGTTACTGCAGTCAGGCGGCCTGGTCCACCTCGTGACGATCAATCCCGATGGCTCTCCGCAGATCTCGGTCGTGTGGGCGGGAATCGAGGGTGACGAGATCGTCCTGGCACACTTGGGCACCGGCCAGAAGATGAGGAACCTCAGGCGGGACCCGAGGGTGGCGCTCTCCGTCGAGGGCACCGAGATCCAGCCGCCCGGCTTGGTGCAGTACCTGGTGGTTCACGGGCGGGCTCGCATCACCGAGGGCGGGGGCCCCGAGCTGCTCCAGCGGCTGGCCCACGTGTACCTGGGTCCCGACGTGAAGTTCCCGCCGTTCGACAACCCCCCCGCCGGCCACGTCGTCCATATCGCCGTCGAGCGCATCGGCGGCGTCGGCCCGTGGAGCCCGCCGGCCTGAAGTCTCGCCGCCCCCCCGCCCGACGTCGGTAGCGTCGCCCGCCGTGCGCAAGGGATCGCGACGCAAGCTCGACGTCGGCCTGCTCGGCGCCGGCGCCGTCGTCCTGGCCGGTGCGGGCGGCGTCGCCGCCTTTGCCGCCAACGGCGAACGGGTCACCGCCTTCTGGGCCGGCGCCGAGCTGCGTGACGGCGGGAGCGCGGCGATCACCGAGGTCATCGACTACGACTTCGGAGCCTTCAGCCACCACGGCATCTACCGCGACGTGCCCGACCTGTCGCCCGAAGCCACGGTCACGGCCGACTCGCTCACCGCACCCGACGACGTGCTCGTCACCGACGCGCCGCCCGACTCTCCCGACCCCGGGGCCACGCGCATCCGGATCGGCGACCCCGACACCACCGTGTCGGGCAACCACCGCTACCAGGTCCAGTACGAGCTCGACACCCTGACCCCGAACGGGTCACTGGCGTGGGACGCCGTCGGCACCACGTGGACGGTGCCCATCCAGGACGTCGAGGTCAACGTCGTCGCCCCCTGGACATTCACGAATCCCGAGTGCTTCCACGGCCAGCCCGACTCGGGCGGCGCCGACTCCGACTCGGGCGACTCCCACTCGGGCGAGCAGTGCGACGTGGACCAGCCCGAGCCCGGGCACTTGGTCGCCCACGTCGACGAGGTCGACACCGGCGAGGGCGTCACCGTGTACGCCGGCCGGGGCGCCGCCCTTCCCGCCGCTCCAGCGCTCGCCGTCCCGCCCCTCGACGGCGGCACCACCGACGATCCCCTGAGCCCCGGCGTTCCGGCCGTGCTGGCCGGCGGCACCGCCCTCCTGGCGGCGGCGCCGACGTCGCGCCTGCTGCGCCGGGCCGGGCGCGAGCGCGTCGGCGCGGGTGGGCCGGCCGACGCCGCCTTCGCCGGCGCCGGCGCCCGCCCCGTGGCCGAGCGACGGGTCGACGACGCCGAGCTCGACCAGATGGCCACCATCGAGTTCGCCCCACCCGACGGCCTGACCCCGGCCCAGGGCGGCGTCGTGCTGACCGAGGGCGTGCGTCCCGAGCACAAAGTCGCCTGGCTCATCACCGAGGCCATCGACGGCTCCATCGCCATCGACGACGAGGCCGCGGCCGGCAGGAAGGCCAAGCAGGTCACCCTGCGCCGCCTGAGCTTCGGCACGCCCCAGTCGGCGCCCCTGCTCGACCGCATCTTCCGGGGACAGGACGAGCTGGAGCTGGGCAAGTACGACAAGGGCTTCGCCGCCGCCTGGTCGGCCGTGGGCGCCAGCCTCCAGTCCTGGGCCGACGCCAGCGGCTTCTGGGACCGGCGGGCGAACCGGCGCACCGTGCTGGCGCGCGTCCTCGGGGGCCTGGGGCTGCTCCTCGGGCTGGGCATCGTCGTGCTGTCGGCGGTGCTCACCACCCGCTCCGGTGCGCCCTGGCTGGCCGGGGTGGCCCTGGGCGGGCTGCTCGCCGGCGGCTCGGTGGCGGCCCTGGTACGCGCCTGGGAGCTCAAGGTCCGCACTCCCCAGGGCACGGCGGCGTGGTTGCGGGTGGAGTCGTTCCGCCGCTTCCTGGCCGCCTCCGAGGCCTACCACGCCGAGCAGGCGGCCGCTCGGGGCGTCCTGCGGGAGTACACGGCGTGGGCCGTGGCGGTGGGCGAGATCGACCGCTGGACCCACGCGATGGAATCGGCCACCGACATCCCCGACCGCAGCGCCCTCACCTATGCCGTGATCGCCCCCCACCTGGTGTCGGCCACCCACACCGCCTCGACGGCGCCCTCCAGCTCGGGCGGAGGGGGCGGCGGCGGCGTGGGCGGGGGCGGCGGGGGAGGCGGCGGCGGCAGCTGGTGACGCCCCGGCGGTGGAACCCGCGCTGGTGAGGGCTCAGCGGGCCGCCAGCGCGGGCACCGGTTGGGGCGGGGGCGGCCCGATGTAGCGGGCGCTGGGGCGGATGATCTTGTTGGCAGCCGTCTGCTCGAGCACGTTGGCACACCAACCGATCACCCGGCTCGACGCGAACGTGGGCGTGAACATGGAGGGCGGGATTCCGCAGGCGGCCATGACGACACCGGCGTAGAACTCGACGTTGGTGCGCAGGCCGCGGCCCGGCTTCCACTCCTCGAGGAGCTCGATCACCCGCCGCTCCACCAGTTCGGCCAGGCGCACCCGGTCGCCCCCCAGCGATCGGGCGACATCGCGCAGCATGACCGCCCGTGGGTCCTCGGTGCGGTACACGGCGTGCCCGAAGCCCATGACCTTGTCGCCCGCTTCGATCATGGGGCGCACGACGGCGTCGATGCGGGCGACAGGATCGGGGTCGGCGAGCACGGCAGGACCTCCGATCCGGTCGAGAAGCTCGAGGGCCCGACTGGGCGCCCCGCCGTGCAGCGGACCGCTCAACGCGCCGATGGCGGCCACGACACAGGCCCCGAAGTCGGCGCCCGTAGAGGCCACCACTCGGGCGGTGAACGTGGACGCGTTGAAGCCGTGGTCGATGGTGGAGATGAGGTACTGCTCGACGGCGCGCGCGGCGACGGGGTCGGGCTCGACGCCGGTCAGCATCCAGAGGTAGTTCGCGGCGCCGCCCAGCCGGGGGTCGGGTTCGACCGGCGCCTGTCCCTGCCGGAGGCGGTGCAGCGCGCACAACAGCGTCGGCGTCACAGCGCTCAGGAAGAGGGCGTCGGCCCGCCGTCGGCGGGCGTCGATGTCGAGCGTCGGGCGCAACCCGCGAGCGGCGGCGGCCAGCGAGAGCGCCGTCCGCAACCCCTCCATCGGCTCACTGGCGGCAGCGACGGCGGGCAGCACCGCCTGCACGGCGGGGGGAACCGGCCGTAAACCGGCGACCTCGGCCCGGAAGGCGTCGCGCTCGCTCCCGGTCGCCGGCAACGCGCCGTCGACGAGCAGCCGCCACACGTCCTCGAGCGAGCGTTGCTCGGCCAGTTCGACGGCCGAGTACTGGCGGTAGTGGTAGAAGCCCTCGGTGCCGCGAACGTCACCCACCTCGGTGTCGGCCACCACGACGCCTTTCAGGCCCCTGGGGACCTCGGGTGGGCCCACGGCCGCCACCCGCATGAGATCCCGCAGCGAGAGCACACCGATGAGCTCGTCGTGGCGGACGACGGGCACGTGGCGGTAGCCGCGTTCGCGCATCTGGGCCAGCGCGACCGACGGGTCGACGGCGGCGTCGATCACGTCGACGGGCTCCGACATCGCCTCGGCCACCTTGGCCGCCTTGGCCACCGCCTCCTCGCCCGTGGCGCAGGCCCGTAGGACATCGCGTTCGGTCACGATCCCGACGGGACGGCGCCCGTCCACCACCACGACCGAACCCACCCGGTGGTCGTGCATACGGCGAACGGCGTCGGCCAGCGGCTCGTCGGCCAGGGCCGTCACCGCCGGGCAGGTGGCCAGGTCGGCAATGCTCGTCATGAGGCCACGGTGCGCCCAGCGCCGCGTCTGGTCAACGTTGATTATCGTCAACCCGTGGAGCTGAACGCCCAGCAGGCGGCTCGTCGCCTCGGCGTCAAGCGTGAGACGCTCTATGCCTACGTCAGCCGGGGCGCGCTCACCAGCCGGCGGGGCGCCGACCGGAGCTCGCGATTCGACGCCGACGAGATCGAGGCCTTGGCCCGTCGCGGCAGGCCGCGCCGGGCCAGCCGCAGCCCGGTCTTCGAGATCCAGATCGACAGCGGCATCACCTCGATCGGCCGCGACTCGTTGCGCTACCGCGGGCACGACGTCGTACGCCTGGCGACCACCGCCACCTTCGAGCAGGTGGCCACGCTGTGTTGGACCGGTGAGCTGCCGAAGCGACCACCGCACTGGTCGGGGACGCCGATCAGCGCCCCCGATCGCGGCGACCTGCTCGAGCGCATCCGGGTCCTCGTGGCCCTCGCCGCCCTCGACGACCCGGCGCCCGGCGACCTCCGGCCCGCCGCCGTGGTGTCGCGCGCCGCCACGCTCATCGCCACCGTCGTCGACAACCTTCCCGTCGTCGGCGACGGGCGTGCTCCCCGCCTCGTGCTGGCACCGCACCGGGCGCCGCTCCGGGGCACGATCGCCGGGCGCCTGTGGGCCCGGCTCGCGCGCCGCCGGGCGACCCCGGCACTGGTGGCCACCCTCAACGCCGCCCTCGTCCTACTGACCGACCACGAACTGGCCGCGTCCACCTTCGCCGCCCGTCTGGCCGCCTCCGTCCGGGCCGACCTGCCCGCCGTCGTCAGTTGCGGACTGGGCCCGCTGGCCGGGCCACTCCACGGGCGGGCCAGCGGGGCGGCCCGCGCGCTGCTCGACACGGCCATGTATCGGGGCCCGGCCGTCGCCGTCGCCGAGCGCCTGCGCACCCACGGCCGGGTCCCCGCCTTCGGGCATCCCCTTTACCCCGAGGGCGACCCGCGGGCAGCGGCGCTGCTCGGCTGGGTGCGCCGGGCGGCAGGTGGCAGCCGGGCGATGGCGGCGGTCGACGGCGTGCTGGCGGCGGTGCAACGACGGGTGCCGGTGCGGCCGAACGTCGACTTCGCCGTGGCCGCCCTCGGCGCCGTGGCGGCCATGCCGCCCGACGCTGGCGAGGCTCTGTTCGCCGTCGCCCGGATGGCCGGATGGATCGCCCACGCCCTGGAGGAGTACGCCGAGACGCCGGCGCGGTTCCGCCCGCGCGCCAACTTCGTGCCGGCCCCTAACGTGCGCTCCGCCGACGACGCTCGGCGCCCACTGGTGCTCGGCGGCCGCGCGCGCCGAGACTAAGGGGACGGCCAGAAGGAGGACGCCATGAGGGTGAGTGTCATCGGGGGCGGAGCATGGGGGACGACGCTGGCTTCGCTGGCCGCCGCCCGGGCCGACACCCTGCTCTGGGCGCTCGAGCCCGAGGTGGTCGAGGCCGTCGAGAAGAGCCACGAGAACCCGATCTTCCTGTCCGGTGCCACGCTGCCCGAGGCGCTGCACGCCACCGGTGACCTCGAACGCGCCCTCACCGAGGCCGACGTCGTGGTGGTGGCGGTGCCGTCGGCTTACATGCGCTCGGTCATGCAGAGGGCCCGGGACGTGCTCCCCCCCGACATCACCGTGGTGAGCGTCACCAAGGGCATCGAGGGCGGCTCGTGCAAGCGGATGACCGAGGTGCTCGCCGACGTGCTGCCGGGCCACGAGCCCGGCGGCATCGGCGTGCTGGCCGGGCCGAACCTGGCTCGCGAGGTGATCGCCGGGCATCCCTCGGCAACTTGCGTGGCCTTTCTCGATCCCGAACGAGCGCGAGCCGTGCAGGCGCTGTTCATGGGCGACATCCTGCGGGTCTACACCCACCACGACGTCATCGGCTGTGAGATCGGCGGCTCCGTCAAGAACGTGATCGCCATCGCCGCCGGCGTAGCCGACGGCCTCGGGTACGGCATGAACACCAAGGCGGCCCTGATCACCCGGGGCCTGGCCGAGCTCACGCGCCTGGGCCTGGCCCTGGGCGGCGAGCCCCTCACGTTCCTCGGCCTGGCCGGCAACGGCGACCTGGTGGCCACCTGCACCAGCCCGCTCAGCCGCAACCGCCACGTGGGCGAGGAGCTGGGCAAGGGACGGGCGCTCGACGACATCATCAGCCAGACGCACTCCGTGGCCGAGGGCGTCAAGACGGTGCCCTCGGTGCTGCAGCTGGCCGAGCGCCACGGGGTCGACATGCCCATCGCGGCCGCGGTGGGCGCCCTCGTGCGCGGCGAGTGCAAGCCCGCCGAGCTGGTGCCGCAGCTCATGCGCCGCCAAGCCCGTTCCGAGCTCGACGGCATCACCTGACCGAGCGTGCCCTGGAGGGCACGGGGGGCGGCACGGGCGGTGGGGCACACGGGACGCTCGGCCGACAAGAAGGGGTTGACGCCAGTCGAACGTGTGTTCGACTAGGGGTATGCGCAGGGAGGCGCCCCGGATGGCCGAGGCCGAACTCAACCGCACCGAGGCACGCCTGGCCGCGCTGGCCGGAGTGATCGCGGCGGTCACGGCCGAGCAGATCGAACTGATCGCCCGGGTGGTGCGGTCCGGGGCCTGGAACGGGCCGGGCATCGTGCCCTCACCGGCAACCCCGACCGAGGCGAACTCACCATCACCGACCCCCACGGCCGCCCTCTCGGCCCCTGCCCACCCCGACCCATCGACGGGCCCCTCGACCTCGACCACCAGCACTACCAACCCCGCACCGGCGAACGCGCCGACTGGAAATGGATGTGCTGGCGCGACCCTGGCTGAGATGCGTGCGATTGGTCGTCAGGGAGGCGAGGGCCGGCGCGCCCGGGTGGCGGCGGTGAGGGCGGTCAAGGCGGACAGGGCGCGATCGCCCAGGGCCGCGCCCGCCGCGCCGAGGGCGGCGACGACGGCGAGGGCGACCGGCAGCAGAGCGAGGAGCATGATGACCGTGATGGCCGGGCCGGTCATGGCGGCCAGCATCCCCGCCACCGCGCCGACGAGGATGCCGGGGCCGGCGGCGTCGCCGGCGACCCGGGCGACGAACAGACCGAACGCGACGGCCACGTAGATCGAAGGGAACACGAGCCCGCCGCGGTACCCACTGGCGAGCGACCACCCGGTGGCCAACAGCTTGACGACGAGGAGCCCGACGAGGGCGCCCGCCGTGTACGAGGGTGCGCGCTGGAGCAGCACGCCGGTGCCGTCGCTCCCGCTGAACTCGACGGTCGGGCCGCCCACCAGGTACAGGCCGCCGAGCGCGGCACCAAAGAGCGCTCCCGCCAGCGGCCACGGCAGCCGGCCGTCGACGCGCCGGGTCACCGCCGCCAAGGCGGTGAGCGTGCGCTTGAGGCCGCGAGCCACGACGACCGCCAGGGCGCCCACCACGAGGGCGCTCACGCAATCACGGATCCCGAACGACGAGCCGGCAGGGATGGTGCCGTAGCCGTCGCCCCGGCCGGCGATCACGCATTCGGTGGCGTAGGCCGACAGGGCGGCGACGACGATGGCCAGCACCTGGGAGGCCGCTAGCGAGTGCTGCCGCCGGTACAGCAACAGCACCGGGACCACTACCACCACCAGCGAACCGAGGAAGACCACCAGCAGAGCGCCCACGCTGGCCATTACGAGCACCGGCGCCGCCCGGGCGACCCGTCCGGTGCCCGCCAGCCACGCCCCTGCCGCCGCCGACACGGCCACGAGTGGCGCCTCCGGCCCCAGCGAGGCCCCCGCCAGCAGGCTGACCGCTCCGACGACGAACAACATGACGATCTGCGCCGGTGACACCGAACCGCCCGCCTGGTTGCCGGCCAGGGGATCGGTATGCGGCGGGACCCATCGGGGCTGGCCGAGTAGCCGCAACACACACGAGTAGCCGACACCCAGGGCCGTCGCCGCCACCACTGCCATCCACCGCCGCTCGTCGGTGTCGAGCACGTCGTCCCACAGCCAGCGGGTCCCGTGGTCGACGATCCACTCGAGGGACAGGAAGGCGACTGCGTTCACGATGCCGATGCCAACCGCCACCAGCACGACGCGGCCGGCGGGCTCGCCCGTCATGGCCGCAGCGTCGCAGCGTTCGGGGCCCGACGCCACCAGCAGCGCCCACGCGCCCGCGTGTCTGTGCTACATCGGGCCGCGGCACCGCGCCTTGCCGCCGCCCACCGCCGAGGAGGCTCCAGCATGCCCAGCCCTTCAAGGGGCAGATCACGCTCGACGTCCGCCCGTCGACACCCGACTGGTCGGCCTTCCTGCCTGATCGCGGGATGAGCTCGGTCGATCCCCCCGACGGGATGGTGTGGGTGCCGGCGGGCGAGTTCGTCATGGGCTCCGACCGGCATTATCCCGAGGAGGCGCCCGCCCACCGCGTCGCCGTCGACGGCTTCTGGATGGACCGCGCCCCGGTGACCAACCGGCAGTGGGCCGAGTTCGTGACCGCCACCGGTCACGTCACGCTGGCCGAGCGGACGCCCGACCCGCGCCAGTACCCGGACGCCAAGCCCGAGCTGCTGGTGCCCGCGTCGATGCTGTTCGTCAAGCCCAAGCAGCGCGTGGACCTGCGCAACCACTACCACTGGTGGGCGCTCGTCCCGGGATCCGACTGGCGTCATCCTCAGGGGCCCGACAGCGACCTCACCGGCCTCGCCGACCACCCCGTCGTCCACGTGGCGTGGGACGACGTGACCGCCTACGCGGCGTGGGCCGGCAAGGAGCTGCCCACCGAGGCCGAGTGGGAACGGGCGGCATGGGGCGGCGCCGAGGGCACGGAGTACGCCTGGGGCGACCGCCTGTACCCCGACGGCCGGATGATGGCCAACATCTGGCAGGGCGACTTCCCCGTCGAGAACCTCAAGCTCGACGGCTACGAGGGCACGTCACCCGTGGGCGCGTTCGCGCCCAACCCGTTCGGGCTGGTCGACATGATCGGCAACGTGTGGGAATGGACATCGGACTGGTACCAGCACCACGGCGAGCTGCACCATGCCTGCTGCACGGCCGACAACCCCCGCGGCGGCCCGCCCGAGCGCAGCTACGACGCCGCCGACCCCACGAGCCGCATCCCGCGCAAGGTGTCCAAGGGGGGATCCCACCTGTGCGCCAAGAACTACTGCCGACGCTACCGACCGCCGGCGCGCATGCCCCAGGCGATCGACACCTCGACATCGCACCTCGGCTTCCGCGGCATCATCCGGCCGACCTGACTCGCCGTCACCGACGGCCACGCGCAACTTTGGTCAGTTCCGGTCGCCTGCCGACCACAACTGACGAAAATGTCAAAGACCGAGCAGCTTGGCTTTGGCGGCCGCGAACTCCTCGTCGGACAGGACGCCCTGCGCCTTGAGCGTCGCCAGCCGTTCGAGCTGGGCGATGGGGTCACCCCCGGGTGGGGGCGGCGGGGCGGCGGCCGGCCCGGGCGGAGGCGGCGGGGGGGCGGCGGCCGGGGGCGGGGGCGGCGGAGCGGCCGCCGACTGGGCGGCCATCTGCTGGGCGACGGCCTGCTGGGCGGCCGCCTGCATGGCCGCCGCTTCCTGTTGATCCTGGAAGGCCTGGGCCTGGGCGGCCTGCGTCGCCTTCTCCTGCTGGTGCCGTGACATGCCGCCGACGACGGCGGTGGCGGTGCCGGCCACCACGGCGGTGCGGGCGGCCGTGCCCAGCAGGCCGGGGCGTCCGGCCCGCGCGACGGGGCGACGCATCAACATGGGGAGTCCTCTCTCACTGGTCGTCTTGATCCGTGCCGGCGAGGGCGGCGCGCGCCGTGTCGGCGTCGATGCGGTCGTGGGCGACCAGGCGGCCCCCCGACCCCCTGACGGCCTCGACCATGCGCCGCGCCCACGTGTTCTCCCACACGATGACGAGCGCCGAGCTGCCCGGGCTGAGCGCGTCACCGGCCAGCATCAGGTCCTCGTCGTTCAGGAGGCCGTTGACCTCGCCGTCCAGGCTGTCGAGGGCGGCGGCGTCCTGGTCGTCGAGCTCGTTGACCTCGACGGCGGTGACTGCTCCGTCGACGTCCCGGGAGACGAGGACGAGATCGATGATGCGCACGATCTCGTCGTCGACCAGCTGGGCCAGCGCCGGGACGATCTCGCCGTTGAAGTGGCTCCCGGGGAACTCGATCACGGCGATCTCGACGGGCGCCGCGATGGTGTCATCGGCCATGGGCCACAGTATCGCCCATCGGGACGAGGCGAGCCCGAGCCCGAGGCGATAGCGGCCAAGCCTCAGGTGGCCCTGCACGGTGGCCCCGGCGGGCAGATCGGCGGCCCGTACCGACACGAGGCCGACCGAGGTGATGACCCGCACGCATTCCGTGTTCGGCTCGGCGACGCGCCCGCCCATCCCCAGCAAGCGGACGTCGCCGTCCATGAGGGCGAGCCGGGCGTAGTCGGCCGGGAAGCAGCCGCTGCTCACCACCCCGCCGATGAGGACCCGGTCGCCCGCCGCCAGTGCGCCGGCCGCGGCCGCAGGAAGGGCGGGATCGCCGTCCACGTAGCGGGCCTGGAAGGCAGCCAGCTGCGAGGCGTCCGTGATCCGGCCCGGCGCGGGGTCCTCCCGCTGGTTGTCCTGGCCGTCGGCGTCGAAAAAGACGAGCTCGGCGTCGAGCAGCTCCGCCGGCCGGGGCGGCGGCGGCTCCGTGCTGGTCGAGGGCGGGACGGTCGGGGACCGGTCGCTCGAGGGCGGGACGGTCGTGGACGCGGCGGTCGTGGAGCTTCCGGCGGTCGTGGATTGCGAGCCGCCGTCCCCGGTGCCGCAGCCGCTCACGAGGGCGACCGCTCCGACGGCCAGCAGAACGAGCACGGGGCGAGGCGCCATGCACCTGTGTGGGCACGGGGGCAGGAGCGGTTCCCCGCCCCTGCATGGGAGGATGAGCCATGCTCGCGCTGAGTAGCGAAGAAGCGCAGATCGTCGAGCTGGTGGCCAAGTGGGTCGACGAGGAGGTCCGACCCGTCGTCAACGAGCTCGAGCACGCCAACACCTACCCCGAGGACCTCATCGAGCAGATGAAGGCCATGGGGGTGTTCGGCTTGGCCATCCCCGAGCCCTACGGCGACTTCGCCGTGTCGACTCGCTGCTACGCCGGCGTCACCGAGGAGATCGCACGCGGATGGATGTCGCTGGCCGGTGCCTTCGGCGGCCACTCGGTGGTGTCGAAGCTGATCGTGCGCTTCGGCACCGACGAGCAGAAGGCCCGCTACCTGCCCCGGCTGGCCACCGGCGAGCTGCGCGCCGCCATGGCGCTCACCGAACCCGACGGCGGGTCCGACCTCCAGGCCATGCGCACCGTCGCCCGGCGGGAGGGCGACGGGTACGTCGTCAACGGTTCCAAGACGTGGATCACCAACGCCCGGCGCGCCGGTCTGATGGCCCTGCTGTGCAAGACCGATCCCGCCGCCGAGCCGCGGCACCGGGGGGTATCACTCCTGCTGGTCGAGAAGGGCCCCGGCTTCACCGTGTCCCGCGACCTTCCCAAGCTCGGGTACAAGGGCGTGGAGTCCTGCGAGCTCCACTTCGCCGACTGCCCCGTGCCCGCCGACGCCCTACTCGGCGGCGTCGAGGGCCAGGGCTTCGCCCAGATGATGGGCGGGTTGGAAGTCGGCCGCGTGCAGGTCGCCGGGCGGGCCATCGGGGTGGCGCGGGCGGCCTTCGGGGACGCCCTGCGCTACGCCCAGGACCGCCACGCCTTCGGTGTCCCGATCTGGCAGCACCAGTCCGTCGGGAACATGCTCGCCGACATGGCCACCCATATCACCGCCGGCCAGCAGCTCAACTACTACGCCGCCGATTGCATCGACCAGGGGCGCCGGGCCGACCTGGAGGCCGGCATGGCCAAGCTGTTCTGCTCGGAGATGGCGGCCAAGGTCACGCTCGACGCCATCCGCATCCACGGCGGCCACGGCTACTCGACCGAGTTCGACGTCGAGCGCTACTACCGCGACGCGCCCCTGATGATCGTGGGTGAGGGCACCAATGAGGTGCAGCGCAACGTCATCGTGCGTCAGCTCATCGATCGCAACGGCCTGGTGTAGCGGCCGCCGCGGTCAGGCGGCGGCCGGCAGACCCCGCTGGATCTCGTCCAGCACCGCCTGGTCGGGTTGGGGCGGCACCACGGCGGCGCGGCTCTGGCGGGTGATCTCCATCGCCCGGGCGACGCAGGGCCCGGTGATGGCGGGTGTGTGGCAGCCGGCGATGACCTCGACGCCGAGCGCCTCGACGCGCGCCACGGTCTGCTGGTAGGCGGCGTCATCGGTGAGCGGCAGCCACGGGGCGACGTACTGGCTGAACATCTTCATGCCGTCGGCCCAGAACCCGGGCTCGAGAGTCTCGACCGTAGTGACAGGGGTCAGCATCGGCGTGGAGAAGCCGTCCGAGGCCCAGTACACGCCGGTGGTGGGGTCGAACAGGCCCCGGGTGGTCGGGGCGTCGTAGACCGGCGGGCGCACGGCGTGGAGGACCCGGTCACCGGCGGCGAAGGACTCACCGTCGCCCACCCACCGCCAGCGCGTCGGCGGGACGGCGAGCGAGGCACCCATGCGCTCGACCATGAACCAGTTGAGAACGGCGGTGGCGTGGGGGCAGAGCGCCATGAGCTCGTTGAGGGCGCCGGTGTGGTCGACGTCGTCATGGCTGATGAACACCCAGCGCACGTCTTCGGGCTCGACGAGCGAGAAGACGTCGGCCAGGAACTGCTCGCTGTGCTCGGGCATGCCGGTGTCGACGACGACCGGCTCGCGGCCACGGATCACCATGGAGTTGAGCGCCACCGAGACCGGCGCCGTGCCCTCGCCGTGGTGGTCGTGGATGAGATAGGTGTCGGGCGCGATCAAGGTCGGGGCGAAGCGGGTCTTGGGCAACGTGCTCTGCATGCGGTCCCTTTCGGCGGCGGGAGAGGTGAGCCCGCAGTCGACCCCGGCGGACTGAAGGGTCGCGTGAGAGGCGCGTGAACACCGAGCTTGGACGAGCCTCGCGGGTGGCGGGCCGCGCGTGGCCGGTCCCGTAGGGTCGCGCCGAGGAGGTGAGGGTGACGCCTGAGGGGACCGGGAGGCCCGAGCCGTTCGCGATCACGACGCCGGCGACGACGATCGGACTCGGCGCCGATCGTCGCGGCGAGCTGGCCGCCAGCATCACCAACCTCACCGGCCGCGCGCTGCGCGTGCGCCTCGGGGTGGTGCCCACGGCACCCGCCGAGGCCGCCTGGTTCGCAGTCGACGGCGAGGCCGAGCGGATGTACGCCGCCGGTGAGACCAAGGAGCTCCGCGTCCGCATCGGCGTACCCGCCACCGCGCCCGCGGGCACGTATCGGGTGCGCTGCGATGCCTTCGCCGAGGACCAGCCCTCGGAGGTCTTCACCGAGGGCCCGACGGTCGCGGTCGATGTCCCTGCCCCCGCCGCCCGGCGCTTTCCGTGGTGGATCGTCGGCGTGGCCGCCGCCGGGCTGATCGCCGTGGGCATCCTCGTCGCCATCCTGGTCTTGCGGGGCGGCTCACCCGACCTGGTCGCGCCCGCCGTGCGCGCGCCCGAGGAGGCCGCGGTGATCGAGTGCGACGCCACCCCCTGCCCGGTGCCGCTGGCGTGGGACGCGGTGAAGGGTGCATCCACCTATCTCGTCCGGGTGGGCCCGTCGGCCGACAACCCCGAGTTCGAGCGGGAGGTGACGGGCACCCAGGTCGACGCCATGGTGACCCCGTCGGGGCCGCTCGTGGCCACGGTGGCGGCGCGCCGCGACACCACGACGGGGCCGGCCGCCACCCGGTCCTTCAGCGCAGTCGTGCGGCTGACAGCGCCGACGATCAACGCCCCGGCGCCGAACCAGACCGTGCTGTGCGCCGGTCCGTGCCCGGTGACGGTCAGCTGGACTGCGGTGCCCGGAGCCCGCGACTACGAGGTGCTCGCCCACGCCGGGTCGGCCACGGGAACCGTCGCCGCCTCGGGCCAGGTCACCGGCACCACCGCCGACCTCCAGATCCCGTTCCCGGGCCCGTACGTGCTCACGGTCATCGCACGCGACGGCGAGCGGCGGGGTCCGGCCGCCGAACAGCCGATGTCGGTCGCCTTCGTGCGCCATGTCGTCACCGTCGATGCGGTCGTGAACGCCCAGATCACCATCCGGATCGTGTTCAGCGACGTGACCGTCCAGGCGACGTCGGGCCCGCTGCGCCAGGGCGGTGAGCTCACCCAACCCGGCCAGCGCGCCACCGTGATGGACCAGACGGCCAACATCGCCGGAGCGTCCCCCCCGGGCATCTCGCTACCGAGCGTCCGTGTGGTGGTGGAGGCCACGCTCACCCAGCTCGGAGGCCCGGTGGTGGTGGACGCGCACACCGAGACCGGCGGCGTGAGCAGTGCACCGGTGCAGTTCAGCGTCGATGCCAACGCCACCGCGCCCGCCCCGCCCGTCACCCTGGAGCAGTCGACGGGGAACGTGTCGCTCAACGCCGTCACCACCATCTCCGTCAACAACGCCGTGGGATGACGCCCACCTCCGCGCTGGGCCCACCTCAACGCTGGGCCCAATGGATGGCGAAGGCCACGAAGAACCCGAACACGGTGGCGAGGCCCACAGTGCGGCCGGCGTGCTCGTAGGCCTCGGGCATCATCGAGGTGGCCAGCATGGTGAGGATGGCTCCGCCGGCGAAGGCGAAGATGAAGGCGAGCGTGCTGGGCGAGGCGCCGTCGAGCAGGGCGTAGCCCGCGGCCGCCGCCACCGCCGACAGCAGCGCCACCGCGGTCCACAGTCCGTAGATCCGCGCCAGCGACCAGCCGCTGTTGCGCAGGCTGGCCGACGCCGCCACCGATTCGGGCAGGTTGGACACGAACACGGCCACGAGCATGGCCACGCCGATCTCGCCTTCCTGCAGCAGCGTGAGCCCCAGGACGGCCGACTCGGGCACGCCGTCGAGCAGGGCGCCGAGCACGATGGTGAGCCCGCCGGCGTCCTGGGGGGTGGCGTCGATGTCCTTGCGATCGCGGTAGCCGAAGCGGCTGACGGCGACGTCGCCGACGGTGAAGACGACCGCGCCAGTGAAGAAGCCGAGCGCCGTGCCGCCGGTTCCCCCTGAGGTCTCCACCGCCTCCTCGACGAGCTCGAACGACACCGCGCTCAGCAGCACGCCGGCCCCAAACGCCATCACCAGCCCTTGCGTACGCGGGTGCAGCGTGCGCACGGTGATCACCACGACGCCGAGCACCAGCGAGCTGGCGGCGAGCAGCCCCCACCCGAACGCCTCGACCATGGCTGCCTCCCGGGCGAACGGGCGCCCGGATCACCGCGCCCAGATCACCGGGGTCCAGCGCAGGATCGGCACGCGATCGTCGCCCCGCACGACCGCGCCGACGACCTCGAAGCGCAACAGGCGTCCGGAGCCCGCGTCGCGCTGCTCGACCACCCGGTGCTGGAACTCGAGCAGGTCGCCCTCGGCCGCCGGCCCGGTGTGGTCGCAGCCGTCCCAGGCCGGCACGAACGCCAGCCCGGGCAGCATGCGCGTGAGCGACGCCTGGGCCAGTCCCTGGACGTGGCCGCCGTAGACGAGCCGCTGCCCGTTGGCCGTCAGGGTGTGGTCGCGGTGGATGGCGGCCTGATTGAACGTGAGCCGGGCGAGCGGGGCGGCCAGGTCGATGTGGTCGCGCAGCGGGTCGGTACGGACCTCGTCGGGTGCCCACCCGGTCGCCGGCAGCGACGACAGGTCCCAGGGCGGCAGCCGGTCGACGAGCTCGGCCAGCGGCGTCGGCTCGGACGGTCCGGGGATGGCGTCGGCGTGGCCGAGCGGGCTCGAGCGGCGGCTGCGGATGAGCGCGCAGCGCTCGTACTGGGCCACCACCCCGTCGTCGCTGACGGTGCGGATCCCGAGCCACACCTTGCCGCGCTGCTGGCCGTCCTTGGGGCTGGCGTCCTGGAGGCCGAGCACCGTGGTGGTGGTGGACAGGCTCTGGCCCAGCTCGACAGGCCGCAGGACCCGTACGGCGCGGTAGTACAGGTTGGCGATGGCCTGGCGGGTGGCCATGGTGGTCTGGCCGATCGAGTACTGCAGCACGAGGCCGGGATTGGCCAGCGGCCGGTCGCGCCCCGACACGGCGCGGTAGCCGGCCGCATCGGCGGCCAGGGCGTGCTGGTCGCCGGTCACGGCGCGGTAGAGCGAGTTGTCGGCCGCCGTGAGGGTCACCGCCGGCAGCGGCGGGATGGTGGCCCCGACCTGGAAGTCCTCGTAATAGGGACCTGGCTTCGCCGTGTCGAACATGGCTACTGGCTAACCGAAGTCCATCACTGCGGGCATGCCGCCGTCGACGACGATGGTCTGCCCGGTGATCGTGTCGGTCGAGCACAGCAGCACGTCGCCTGGGCGACGTCGGGGGGCTCCCCACCCGGCCCAGCACGGCGTCGCGGCGGGCCCCCCGTCACCAGCGCCACCTTGTCGTTCAGTTCCATCCGGTGCTCTCGTTCCTGGTGCCTTCGTTCCTGGGTCGGCGGGCGACGATAGCCGCCCCCGGTCGCCCGGCCCGGGCCGCCCTTGACCGGTCGTCGGACGACGAGAATCATCCGGTGATGCGCGTGAAGGAGGGTCACCGTTGAGCGTGCAACCCGTTCCTACCAAGCTCGCCGTCCTCACCAGCGGGGGCGACTCACCCGGGATGAACGCTGTCGTGCGGGCGGTGGTGCGCAGTGGGCTGGCCGCCGGGCTCGAGGTGTTCGCCGTGTACGAGGGTCTGCAGGGCCTGGTGGAAGGCGGCGACCGCATCCGGTCGGTGGCGTCGGTCGACGTGGCCGGGATCCTCCACCAGGGCGGCACGGTGCTGGGCACGGCTCGCAGCGTCGACTTCCGCACCCGGGAAGGGCGGCGGCGGGCGGCCCGCAACCTGGTCGACCGCGGGATCGAGGCGCTGGTGGTGGCCGGGGGCGACGGCAGCCTCGGAGGGGCCGACGAGCTGCGTCGTGAGTGGCCCGAACTGCTCGACGA
>JBIOZN010000084.1:0-4731 GCA_044871175.1 Acidimicrobiales bacterium
GCAGGACGTCGAGGACGAAGGCGTCCTCCAGCACGGCGACGTCGCGCGGCGCGAGGGCGGCGACGAGCGCGCGCTGCACCTCCCACCCGGTGGCGTCGCCACCGGCGTGGACGATGCGCGCCCGCCCGTGCCCGCCTTCGCGGGTGAGGGCGAGCTCACCGGCGCGGCGGGCGGGCTCGCGGTCGAAGGCGGCCCCCATGGCCACCAGTTGGGCCAGGCGCTGGGGACCCTCCTCGGCCAGCACGCGCACGGCCGCCTCGTCGCACAACCCGGCGCCGGCGCTGAGCGTGTCGGCCACGTGGGCCTCGGGCCGGTCGGCCACATCGATGGCGGCGGCGATGCCGCCCTGGGCCCACGCCGTCGCGCCGGCGTCCATCCGACCCTTGGTGACCACGAGTACGGACGCCACCCGCGCCACCGCGAGGGCGACAGTGAGGCCGGCCACACCCGAACCCACGACGACGACGTCGACGTCCCGGTACCACGACGGCGGCGGCGCCAGCAGCCGCCCGGCCAGGCGGACGGGGGCGGCGGGGACCGCGGCGCGGGCCGCGCCGGCCGGGCTCATTCGCCACCCCGCGACGGCTGGCCGATGGCGATCATGCGCTGGACACTGGCCCGGGCCCGCGCCGCCACGTCGGCGGGCACGGTGACCTCGTCCACCCCGTCACGCAGGCAGCGGAGCAGCTTCTCGGGCGTGATCATCTTCATGAAGCGGCACGTCGCCCGCTCGTTGACGGGGAGGAAGCGGGTCGTGGAGTTGGCGCGTCGCAACTGATGGAGGATCCCGGTCTCGGTGGCCACCAGCACCTCGTCGGCGCGCGTGCGGGCGGCCACCTCCACCATGGCGCCGGTGGACAGGACACGGGTGCGGTCGGCGGGCAGGTCGCCGACGGACGCCAGCCACAGCACCGAGGTGGTGCACCCGCACTCGGGGTGCACCAGCAGCTCGGCCTCGGGATGGGCGGCCAGGGCGGCGCGGGTGTCGGCGGGCGTGATGCCGGCGTGGACGTGGCACTCCCCCGGCCAGATGTGCAGGTTCGTCCGTCCCGTCTGGCGTTGCACGTGGGCGCCCAGGAACTGGTCGGGGGCGAACAGGATCTCCCGATCGGGCGGGATCGACCGCACCACGTCGGCGGCGTTGGCCGACGTGCAGCAGATGTCGGTCTCGGCTTTTACGGCGGCGGTCGTGTTGACGTACGAGACCACCACGGCGCCGGGGTGCTCGGTCTTCCACGCCCGCAGCTGGGCGGCGGTGATGGAGTCGGCCAGCGAGCAGCCCGCCGCCGCGTCGGGGATGAGCACGGTCTTGCCGGGCGCCAGCAGCTTGGCCGTCTCGGCCATGAAGTGCACGCCGCAGAACACGATGGTGGAGGCCGGGCTGGCCGCCGCCAGCCGTGACAGGTGCAGTGAGTCGCCCACCGCGTCGGCCACGTCCTGGATGGCCGGGATCTGGTAGTTGTGGGCGAGGATCACGGCGTCGCGTTCGGCGGCCAAGGCGCGCACGGCCGCCGCCCAGTCGGCATTCGTCTCCCCTCGTCGCGGATCTGCGGACGCCGGGCCTGCCGGTGCCAGGGCGGCGGGCCGCCTCCCGCCGTCGAGCTCAGTGAGAGCCATCGGTCTCCTCCCGGTTTTCGCCTGATGGGCGAATACTGGACCGGCAACGTAGCATGCCCGCCGCCGTGTCCCAACCTCAGCCCGAGGCCGCCTATCCCCACGAGGTCCTGGCCGTCGTCGTGTACGTGCGCGACGGCGAGCTGTGCGTGCTTCTGTGGCGGCGTGCCCGGCCCCCCCACCGGGGCCGGTGGGCGCTTCCCGGCGGCCGGCTCGGACCCGACGAGAACCTCGAGCACTCCATCGTGCGTCACCTCGCGGTCAAGGTCGACGTGCGCGAGCTGTCGCACCGTGAGCAGCTGCAGACCCTGGGCGACCCGCACCGCCACCCCGAACGGCGAGTCGTGGCGACGACCTACCTCGGGCTCGTGCCCGTGCCGGCGACGCCGTCGCTGCCTCCCGACACCCGCTGGCACCCGGTGGATGCCCTCCCCCCCACCGCCTTCGACCACGGCGCCGCCGTCCACGCGGGCGTAGAGCGGCTCCGGGCCAAGCTCTCGTACACGAACCTGGGTTTCGCCCTGGCCGCCCCCACCTTCACCATCGCCGAGCTGCGCCGCACCTACACCGCCGCCCTCGGCCACGACGTCGCCGCCACCAACCTGCAGCGGGTGCTCGAGCGCCGCGCCGCCATCGAGCCCACCGGCGAGCACGCCCCGTCGGGCCGCGGTGGCGGACGCCCGGCGGCCCTGTACCGCTTCCGCCACCGCCACCTCGTGGTGACCGACCCCTTCGCCGCTTTCGGCCCGCCCGACCGCCGATGAACATGGGCGTGCTGCGGTACATCACCCATCCCGACGTGGACGTCGATCCCGCCCGGGCGGTCACGGCATGGCGCCTCAACGAACGGGGGCGGGCGCGCGCCCGGCTCATGCTCAGCCAGCCGTGGGTGGCGACCATCGGCCGCATCGTCACCGGCGAGGAGACCAAGGCCCTCGAGCTGGCCGCCGTCCTCGGTTCCCACCTGGGCGTGACGCCTGAGGTCCGGGGCGGCATCGGCGAGAACGACCGCTCGGCCACCGGCTTCGTCCCGCCGGCCGAGTTCGAGGCGCTGGCCCAAGCCTTCTTCGCCCGGCCCGACGCGTCCGTGCGCGGATGGGAGCGCGCCGTCGACGCCCAGCACCGCATCGTCGCCGGCCTGGCCGACCTGCTCGGCGGCGGACCCGACACCGGCGCGGGCGACGTCGCGGTCATCGGCCATGGGGGCGTCGGTACGCTGTGGTACTGCCACCTGGCCGGCGTGCCCATCGACCGCCGCTGGGACCAACCCGGTCAGGGCCACTACTTCGGTGTCGACCGCGTGACGGCGCGCCCTCTTCACGGCTGGCTTCCGATCGACGGGGCAAGCTCGGGGTGATGGCCGACGCCGACCCAGACGCCCACCCCGCGGCCCAGCCCGCGGTGACGATCGACCCGAGCGACTTCGACGCCGTCGGGGTGATGAGCGAGGTGCTCGTCGCCCTGCGCGTGCACGCCATCGAGCACGGTGTCGACGTGCAGGCGTCGGTGTCGGCGCCGCCCGGGCGCCACCGGCTGCTGATCGCCGCTCGGCCCGGTGGCCACGTGGTGCTGGGCGTGCGCTTCAGCGAGCTGACCCTGTCGCGCCGCAATGTCCTCGTCAGCGCCTTCGCGGCCCCCGCCCGCCGCCATGACTGGGACACCGACGAGGACGATGAGGGCGTCACCCGCCGCTTCCCGCCGGGCACGGAGCCCACCGCCATCGCCTTCGAGGCCCTGGCCGTGCTCACCCTGGGCGGCGTCCCGCCCGAACCCCGCCGGGTGACCGCCACCGACGCCACCGGGGCGCCGGTACCCCTCGGCTGACCAGCCCGGGAGCGAGCCGCCGGCGCCACCGGGGCGCCGGTACCCCTCGGCTGACCAGCCCGATACCGTGCCGGTCGTGCCCAGCGTGCCCGACAGCCTGTCCGCCCTGACCCGCCGCCAGATGCAAGCGGCCAGCCGGCCGTTCCAGCGCTCGGCCGTCATCCCCGGCGTCGAGGTCGACATCGCCGGCACCGAGCGCATCCCGCGCGAGGGCCCGGCCATCGTCGTGTTCAACCACCGCAGCTACTTCGACGGCACCGTCGTGCAGATGGCCCTCGCCCGCGTGGGCCGCACGTTCCGCTTCCTCGGCAAGCGGGAGGTGTTCAAGCCTGCCCCCGTGGGCGTGGTCATGCAGCTCTATGGCGGGATTCCGGTGGACCGCGCCACGGGATCCGACGCGCCCGTCGAGGCCGCCATCGCCGCCCTGCGCGCCGGCGAGGCCGTGTGGCTGTCGCCCCAGGGCACCATCCCTCGCGGCCCCGCCTTCTTCGACCCCGAGCTGAAGGGCCGCTGGGGCGCCGCCCGCCTGGCCCACGCCACCCACGCCCCGGTGATCCCGATGGGCGTGTGGGGCACCGAGCACGTGTGGCCGCGCAACCAACGCCTGCCCCGCATCAACCCCGCCGGCCGCCTGCTCGTCACCGTGCGGGTCGGCCATCCGATTGCGCTGGCGTACGACGACCTCGACGCCGACACCAAGAGGATCATGACGGCCATCGTCGACCTGCTCCCGCCCGAGGCCAAGGTGCGCCGGGAGCCCACTGCCGCCGAGCTCGCCCGCACCTACCCGGCCGGCTACCGCGGTGACCCCGCCGGCGAGGCCGACCGGCGCCCCGGTACCGACACCTAGCCCCTGGCCCATGGCCACCGTCTCCCGGCGAACGTTCCTGCTCGGCGGTTCGGCCGCGCTGGTGCTGGCGGCGTGCTCCGGCGACGGCGCCCCCGACGACGGGGCCGCCCCCACGCCGGCGCCGCCCACCTCTCCGCCGGGCTCGACGGGCTCGGCGGGCGGGGAGACGGCCGGCGCCGGCGCGCCGCCGACGGCCGTCCCCCCGCCCACCACCACCGTGGCCGCCTATGCCGGCACCACCGACCCCTTCACGCTCGGCGTCGCCTCGGGCGACCCCGCTGCCGATTCCGTCGTGCTGTGGACGCGCCTGCTGCCGGCGGGCGAGGCCCTGGCCGGCGACGTGGCCCTGAGCGTCGAGCTCGCCGCCGATCCGGGCTTCACCTCTGTCGTGGCCACCTACCCGGCGGTGGCCTCGCCCGACGACGGCCACGCCGTGCACGTGC
>JBIOZN010000085.1:0-11461 GCA_044871175.1 Acidimicrobiales bacterium
CAGCTGCCCCGGGACTGGCTGTGGCTGGGCGCCGCCGTCCACTTGGCGGAGGCGGCGGTCGCGCTGCACGACGGCGCCGCCGCCGCCGTCCTCGACGAGCTGCTGGTGCCGTTTACCGATCGGGTGGCGGTGCTGGCTCATGGCGTGCTCCGGCTGGGCGCGGTCGCCGGGCGCCGGGGCGAGCTGGCCCTCGTGCGCGGCGACCCCGACGCCGCCGAACGCCACCTGCGCACCGCGATCGCGCGGAACGACCGCATCGGCGCCCGCCCCGCCGCCGCCCGGGCCCGGCTGGCACGCGCCGTCGCACTGCGGCGCAGGGGACGGCCGGGCGACCACAGGCTCGCCGCTCGCCTTACCGCCGAAGCGGCGGCGGTGGTGGACGGCCTCGGCCTGGACGGGCTCCGCCCCGCCCTCGCCGCCGCCACCGCCACCGCCTGAGCGGCGCGACCCGTGCCGCCTCGAGCGGCGCCGAGGCCACAAGAACACCGCAAGCCCGGCGTTGCACCGTCGCTCGTCGAACCCGAATGAGGAGGACCCATGGCCCCCAGAGCGCGAACGTCGTCCGTCGCCGGCCTGGCGCTGGCCCTCGCCACCCTGGCGACGGGCGCGCTGGCGCTCCCCCTACGGCACGCCGGCCCCGCCGGGGCCACCGTCGCCCCGCTCACCGTCGTCTCGGTGGGCGACTCCTTCGCCTCCGGGGAAGGCGCCATCGGCGGTGGGTGGCTGCCCGACGGCGGCAACGGGTGCCACCGCTCGCCGATCGGCGGCCACCAGTTGGCCGCCAACCGCTTCACCGGAGCCGTGTTCACGCCGCTGGCGTGCAGCGGGGCCGAGACGGGGGCGCCGGGCAAGCCGCTGCCCGACGCCGCTCACCGGCTGCTCGGCCCGGGCGGCCAGCTCAGCCTGGCCGTCCCCACCCCCGGCACCGCGGTGGACGCTCTCACCCTGTCGATCGGGGGGAACGACCTCGACTTCGCCAACGTCGTGGCCAGCTGCGCGCTGCCCTACGAGTGCTACCTCGACCCGGCCGTCACCGGCGGCCTCGCCGCCAACCTGGCCCGGCTGCCCGCCGCGCTGGGGGCAGTCACCATGGCCCTGCAGGGACCGACCAAGAGCGTCCCCGGCACCGTGCGGCACGTGTTCGTCACCGAGTACCCGGACCCGACGACGGGCGTGTTCGGGCTGCGGTGCGGGCTGCCGCTGGCCGAGCCGTTCCAGGGCTTCGACTTCATCAGCCCGGCCGAGGCGGAGTGGGCCTCGACCGCCGTCGTCGCCCCGCTGAACGCGGCGCTGGCCACCATGGTGGCCACCGCCAACGCGGTGCGAGGGCCGACCGATCCGGTGTGGCACTTCGTAAGTGACGTCGACGACCGCTTCGCCACCCACGGCTACTGCACCGGGATCGACGGCACCGAGATCCTGACCAACCCGTGGTGGTGGACCCGGCCCCGCAACGCCAACCCGCGCTTCATCTCCACCCTGGTCGACTCCTTAACCTCCCAGGGCGACTACCTCGGGGCGATGCACCCCAACGACCTGGGGCAGGGGCAGATCGCCGACGCCCTCGAAGGGGCGATCGACTTCCTGCGCCACGCCCAGGTCGTCACCGTGAGCCCTTCCGCCAATCCGATGGCAGGCGTGCCGGTGACGCTGGCCGTGCAGGTGACCGACGAAGGGGGCCGGGGCGTTCCCGACGCGCCCGTGTGGGCGGGACCCAACTTCCTCGGCTGGACCGACGCCACCGGTGCCCTCTCGGCCACCACCACCTTCGCCACCGCCGGCTCGGTCGCGGTCACCGCCGACGGCAACCCGTACCCGGCAGGCACCACCTGGCTGGCGGTGGCGAGCGCCAGCTACACCGTGACGAGCACGCCCAACCCGGTGCCCATGAACACGACGCTGAGCAACGTCGTGTTCGACGCCGTCGACGCCACCGGGCAGCGGGTGGCAGGGACGTTCCGGCTCCACCACGGCGGCGGCTACGTGTCGCGGGCGGCGGGGCAGGCGTTCGCGACCCTCCGCATCACCCCGTTGCTGAAGAAGGAGCCGGGCGACGACGGAGGGACCATCACCGTGCCCGAGTGCCCGGAGCTCACCTTCACCCCGGCCAGCGCCGCCTTCACGGCGAGCGACGCCAGCTTCCTCGTCGCCTGCCCGTACTGACCCGTCGAGAGCGAGATCCCCATGACCTTTCCCCTGTTCGCGCGCCGGCGCACCACGGTCGGCCTGCTGGTGGCGGCCGGGCTGGCCGCCACCGGCCTGGTCACCGTCGCCGCCGCGCCCCGGGCCCGCGCCACCCCGTTGCACCGCAACGGCGCCGACTTCGACGGTGACGGCCGCGCCGACACCGCCACCTGGCGGCCCGGTGGCGGCTACTGGTCGGTCGTGAACAGCAGCAACGCCAACCTCTCCAACCCGACCCTGGGCGGGCCCGGGGACTGGCCGGTGCCCGCCGACTACGACGCCGACGGCGTCACCGACCGGGCCGTCTGGCGGCCGTCCACGGGAGACTGGACGATCTCGTGGAGCAGCACGCAGGTCGACACCACCGCCAAGGTCGGCGGCGGCGACGACGTGCCCGTGCCCGCCGACTACGACGGCGACGGCCAGGACGACATGGCGGTGTGGCGGCCGTCCACGGGCATCTGGAGGATCGTGCCCAGCACCACCGGCGTGCCGCACACGGCCCAATGGGGTACCGGCGGCGACTGGCCGGTGCCCCGTGACTACGACGGCGACCGGCGCGCCGACCTGGCCGTGTGGCGGCCCGGCACCGGCACCTGGTTCGTGGTCAACACCACGGGCGGCTCGTGGTCACGGCAGTGGGGTGCACCCGGTGACTGGGCGGTGCCGGCCGACTACGACGGCGACGGGCGCGCCGACGTCGCCGTCTGGCGGCCCGCCACCGGCGTCTGGTGGGTCGTGAACAGCAGCACCGGCGTCACGTCGACCCGCCAGTGGGGCGAGGCCGCCGACCAGCCGGTGCCGGCCGACTACGACGCCGACGGCCACGCCGACATCGCCGTCTGGCGGCCGGCCACCGGCGTCTGGTGGGTCGTGAACAGCAGCACCGGCATCCCGTGGACCCGCCAGTGGGGTGCTCCCGGCGATCTGCCCCTGGGCGACGGCCGCCAGTTCGTCCCCGCCGTGTCGCTGCAGTCGCTCACACTGGGGCCCGCCGACGTCGTGGTGGCCGGCTCCGGCGCCACCTCGGCGACGGTGCCGTGGGGCCGGACGCTGCACGTGCTCGCCCGGGCGAACCCCGCCGGCGCGCTCGACACGGTGCGCTCGGTCACCGAGACGTGCCCCAACTTCGACGGCACCGCGTCCACCTCTTCGCCACTGGTCGCCCCGCAGACGGGCAACCCTCAGCTCGTCACCATCGTCCCCGACGCCTGCTTCTACGACGCCCACCTCACCGCTCGGGCCAGCCGGGCGGGCGTGGTGACTGCGAGCGTGACCGCTGACCTCTCGTACTCGCCGGTGGTGATCGATGCCACCGTGACGGTGCCCGAGAGCGCCTCGGCCGTGGACGCCGGGATCACCGTCAACCCGGGCGACGGGCTGGTGATCGACGGCTCCGGGGAGATCTGGGCCGGCGTGTGGTTCACCGGCACCAACGGGCCCGACGGCTGGGTCGGCTGGGAGGGCAACCCGTGGGTGCCGTTGCCGCCGGTGGCGCCGTTCTCGCTGCTCGGCCGGCTGGGAACCGGCCCGCTGTTCCTCGTCGGCTCGTCGTTCGAGGGGCAGCCGTCGCTGGCGGCGCCGGCCCGTCTCCTGCTGTCGACCAACGACGACATCCCGGGCAACGGGTCGGGCGCGTTCACCGCCCGAGTGCAGGTGTACCGGGCGCCGTGAGCCGAGCGGGCCGCGTCGGCGACGGCGCGATGGGCCTGGCCGCGTCCCCGCCATCACCCGTCCCCATCCCGGCCCGAGGCCGCGTTTTCCAGCGCCCCGGCGCAGATCGCGGCCCTGGGCCCGACATCGGACATGACGGGCGACGGTACGGCGACGGCCATCGCCGTCCCCGCCTGTCGGGGTGCCGGTTCAGTCGGCGACGAGGTCGATGCCCGGGCGGCCGGCGTGGAAGCGGCGCTCGCCGGCCTCGATGGCCTCCACCACGTGCATGGCGACGTCGGCCACCCTGACCTCGTCCTCGTCCTTGCCGGCCGCCTTCACCCCGTCGTCGAGCATGATGTAACAGAACGGACAGGCGGTGGCCACCCGGGTGGCGCCGGTGGCGATGGCCTCCTGCGAGCGTTCGTCGTTCACCTTCTTGCCGACGGTCTCCTCCATCCACATGCGGGCCCCGCCGGCGCCGCAGCACATCCCCTTGGTGCCGTTGCGCCCCATCTCGACGATCTGCACGCCCTTCAGGTGGCCGATGACGTTGCGCGGCGCCAGGTAGATGTCGTTGTGGCGGCCCAGGTAGCAGGAGTCGTGGTAGGTGATGCGCTCCTCGAGGCTGGCCATGGACACATCGAGTTGGCCGGTGTCGATCAGCCACTCGAGGAACTGGCTGTGGTGGATCACCTCGTAGTTGCCGCCGAGCTGCGGGTACTCGTTCTTCAAGGTGTTGAAGCAGTGGGGGCACTGGGTGATGATCTTGCGCACGCCCATGCTGTCGAGCATCTCGATGTTGGGTTGGGCGAGCATCTGGAACAGGTACTCGTTGCCGCTGCGGCGGGCGGGGTCGCCGGTGCACATCTCCGAAGGCCCCAGGATGGCGAAGTCGATGCCCGCCCGGGCCAGCAGCTTGGCCATGGCCTGGCTGACCTTCTTGTTCTTGTCGTCCAGGCTGCCGGCGCATCCCACCCAGTAGAGGTACTCGTGGCCCAGGGGCTCGCCCGGCTCGACGATGGGCACCTCCAGGCTGGAGGCCCAGTCGCCCCGCTCACCCTGGTTCATGCCCCACGGGTTGCCCTGGTTCTCCAGGCCGCGGTAGGCGCCGCCCAGCTCGGTGGGGAAGTTCGACTCCATGAGCGACAGGTACCGCCGCATGTCGAGGATCTTGTCCAGGATCTCGATGCCCACCGGGCAGTTCTCGTCGCACGCCTTGCACGAGGTGCACGCCCAGATCTCCTCGGGGGTGATGCGCTCGAACACCGAGTTGGCGCGAACGGTGATGTCCCGGTCGACCCCGATCGGCGGCGTCACCGGCCCGCCCGGCGCCGTCGCCGCCATCACCTCGCCCGTCTTGAGCACGATCTCGCGCGGGTCGAGGGGCTTGCCGGTGGCGTGGGCCGGACACACCGACGTGCAGCGCCCGCACATCGTGCAAGCGTCGGTGTCGAGCAGCTGCTTCCAGGTGAAGTCCTCCACCACGTTGGCGCCGAAGCTCTCGAGCTCGGTCTCGGCCAGGTTGGGCAACGGCTTCATCGCCCCCTTGGGGCGGTCCCTGTCCCTCAAGTAGAGATTAAGGGGCGAGGTGAACATGTGCCGCAGCATGGTGGTGGGCAGGATCACCAGGAAGGCGATGAAGGCCACCACGTGGACGACCCACCACACCTGGTGCCACGTGGACAGCGTCGATTCCGAGGCCCCGTCCACCAGCGTGGCCAGCGGGTAGCCGATGAACGACCAGCGCTCGAAGTCGGGCCGGCCCTGTTGGGCGATGCGGAACATCTCGGCGCCGAACCCACTGATGCCGATGAGGGCGAACACACCGAGGATGACGGCGTGCTCGGGCTTGGACTTGATGCGGATCCGGTACGGCCGCTGCAGGTAGCGGCGGGCGATGGCCCACCCGACGCCGACGAGGAACAGCACGCCGGCGGCGTCGCCGACGGCGGCGTAGGCCTTGTACACGCCGCCGTGCAGGAACTTGAGGCTGTCGGGCAGCTGGTGGTCGATCTCCAGGGTGGTGGTGACGGCCAGCAGCACGAGGAAGCTGAAGTAGATGAGCGAGTGCATGACGCCGGCGGCGGGGTCCCGCAGCAGCGTCTGCATGTAGACGCCGGCACGGAAGTCGGCCAGCCGGCGCTTGGCGTTGCCGGGCGTGGTGGTGCGCCGGTCGGGTGCCCCTCGCTCCCAGTTGCGGACGCGGGCGGCAAAGGCGACCGCCCCCCACACGATCAGCACCGGCACCACGGTGTAGAACGCCAGCTGCAGCGGGCCCGGGATGCCGCTGAACGTCTCCCTGGTGATGGGGGACTCGTCGTGCCACTTGGTGATCTGGGGCAGGAGCCCCGACAGGGCGGTGAAGGCGGCGACGGCGACGCCGAAGGCGACGACGATGTGGTGCGGGCGGATGCGACGAGGAGCGCTCGACGTCTCGGGCTCGCTGTCGGCCGGCGCCGGGGGTGCGTGCGTGCTCATGGCGGGCGCGACGCTAGTGCGGCCGCCACGGCCGACGTCCTAGCCGGGGATCAGGCGGGTCAGCCGGACCGGATCAGCCGGAGTCAGCCGAGGCCCGCCGGACAAAGACAAGATCAGCCGTAGGACTTCTGGTCGAGGTCGCGGATGCGGCTGGCCAGCCGGGCCATGAGCTTGTGGGCCAACGCCGGCACCTCGTCGATGATGGCGGCGAAGGCCCTCGCCTCGATCACCAGCAGCGAGCAGTCGGTGTCGCAGGTGACGGTGGCGGTGCGCGGACCATGGTCGAGCAGGGAGAGCTCACCCACGATGGCCCCGGGGCCGAGGGTGGCGACCTTCTTGCCGTTGCGGCGGACGGTGGCCGTGCCCTCGGCGATGATGAAGGCCTCCCGGCCGGTCTGGCCCTGGTCGATGATCGTGGTGCCCGCGGGCAGCTTGACCTCGTCGGTGACCCGTGCGACCCGCTGCAGCTCGCGGGTGCTGAGGGACGAGAACAACGGGACCCGGGCGAGGTGGTCCAGATAGGCCTTCTTGCCTGGCATGGGCGCCGATCCTAGGTCCGTACGAGTGGTGCCCCCGGCGATGCTGGCGGAGGTTCCGTCAGCCCTTCCTTCACAGTCACGAAACAAAGGAGAAAAGTGGTGACTTTACGGTGACGCTCCGTGGACGTCGTCCTGGTGCGCTGGCCGCACGAGACGGAGCGGCGGGCAGGGCTCGAGCGCGACGGGATACCGCGGCTCCTCCTGGTCGAAGACGGTGCCGCTCCCCCGCTGGTGGAGGATCCGCTGGAGGACTGGGTGCGCGTGCCCGCCCAGGAGCTCGACGTGCGGGCCCGGCTCGACACGCTGGCGCTGCGGGTGCGCCGGGCCGCACCCGCGCTGCCCACGCTGGACGAGGACGGCGTGTTGCGGTTCCACGGCTCGTGGGCGTCGCTGCCGCCGGTGGAGGCCCGGCTCACCGACGTCCTGCTCCAACGCTTCGGTGCCGTCGTCAGCCGGGAGGCCCTGAGTAAGGCCGGGTGGCCCGAGGGGGCCCCCGGCCGGAACGCGCTCGATGTCCACGTGCTCCGACTGCGCCGGCGGCTGGCCCCGGTGGGCTTGGTGATCCGCACGGTGCGCTCGCGCGGCTACCTGCTCGAGCCCCACAGCCCTCGCCAGCAGACCGCCACCGAGGGCTGACGCGGCGACGCCGGCCGCCCGGCCGGACCCGCGGCCGTAGGTTGCCGGCGTGCTCGGCGATCTCGCCGCCGACGCCGCCCTCGCCGCCCGGCTGGCGGGTGAGGCCGGCGAGCTCCTGCTGGCCCTGCGCGCCCGAGGCGAGCACCGCGGGCGGGCGCTCGGCGACGCCGGTGACCGGGCCGCCAACGAGGTCCTGCTCGATGCCCTCGCCGTCGAGCGCCCCGCCGACGGGGTCCTGTCGGAGGAGGCACCCGACGACCCTGCCCGGCTGGCGGCCCAACGCGTCTGGATCATCGACCCGCTCGACGGCACCCGCGAGTACCGGGAAGGGGGCGACGACTGGGCGGTACACGTCGCCCTGACCGTGGCCGGACAGCCCGTCGCCGGTGCCGTCGCCCTGCCACCCCGCCACCTCACCCTCTCCACCCACCCTCGTCCTCGTGTCCCCGCGGTCAAGCTGCGATCACACCCTCGCCTCCTGGTGAGCCGCACCCGCCCGCCGGCCTACGCCCCGGCGGTCGCGGCCGCCATCGGCGCCGACCTGGCCGACCTCGGCTCGGCCGGCGCCAAGGCCATGGCCGTCGTGCTGGGCGAAGCCGACGCCTACGTGCACGACGGCGGCCAGTGGGAGTGGGACTCGGCCGCGCCCGTGGCCGTGGCCCTCGCCGCCGGCCTCCACGCCTCCCGCCTCGACGGCCGGCGACTGGCCTACAACCAGCCCGACCCCCGCGTCGACGACCTCTTGATCTGTCGGACCGAGCTCGCCCCGACCCTGTTGGCGGCGGTCGCCCGCACCCGTTCCTGACCGGCCTTCGGGGAGCGTTTGCGGTCGCTCTGCGACCCGAACGCGCCACAGAGCTGGGTGAATGAGCCGAACGGCCCGTTGTCGGCTGGAAGGGCGTCTTCGTACGGTGGCTCCCTCGGGCGGAGTAGCCCTCCTGCCGACGGGCGTAGGTGAGTGAGGCGCAGACGCACATGACGATGACCGAAGATCGGTTGAGCGGGCGCGACAGAACCGCCGAGGAGCGCCGGAACCTCTCGCCCCTGCCCCGACCTCGGCCCTGGGCGTCCCGGCTGCGCCTCCTGCTCGTCGGCCTCGACGCCACCGGCCTGCTGGCCGCCTGGCTCATCGGCCTGTGCCTGGCCGACGCGTCCTTCGGCCGCAGCGTCCTCGAGTCGATGGCGTGGGCCGCGGGCATCACCGTCGTCGGTGTGGTCGTCCTCAACGCCTTCGACCTCTACCTGTCGCGCACGACGACCGTGCGGGCGGTGGAGCTGGCGCGGGTGTTCAAGGCTTCGGTCGTCACGGGAGCGATCGCCATCGTCGCCCTGCGGGTGGCCCGGGTGGACTTCCGCACCCGCGAGGTCGTGGTCGCCATTCTCCTCACCTTCGTGTTCCTGCTCGTGTTCCGCAGCGGGTACCGCGCGTGGATCGGCAGCCGCCGCCGCCTCGGGCGCAACGTCCGTGAGGTCGTCGTGGTCGGCGCCGGCGCCGACGCCGTCGAGCTCATCACCCTGCTCGATGACCATCCCGACATCGGCTTCCGGGTCGTGGGCGTGCTGGGCCGCCGCACGGACGCGCTCCGGCACGGGCTCATCGCCCGGTGGTGCGGGACACCCGAGCAGGCCCCCGAGGTGGTCGCCGGGCGCCAAGCCAACGGCGTCGTCATCGCCGTCGGGTCCGTCGACCCCAGCCTGGTGGACGTCATCACCCGTGACCTCCTCGGCATGGGCGCCCACGTCCACCTGTCCACCGGCGTGCGGGGGATCGACCACCGCCGGCTGAAGGCCGTGCCGCTCGCCTACGAGCCCTTCCTCTACCTCGAGCCCGTCAGCCTCTCGCGGGCCCAGATGGTGGCCAAGCGGGCGTTCGACGTCGTCGTCGCCAGCACCCTCCTCGTCCTGCTGGCGCCGGTGCTGGGGCTCGTCGCCTGGCTGGTCCGCCGCCACGACAGGGGCCCCGTGCTGTTCGCCCAGCGCCGGGTGGGGCAGGACGGGCGGCCCATCCAGGTCCTCAAGTTCCGCACGATGGTCGTCGACGCCGAGGCCCGCCTGGCCGAGCTGCAACAGCAGAACGAGCGCACCGGCCCGCTGTTCAAGATGGAGGACGACCCGCGGGTGACGCGGATCGGGCGGATCCTGCGGGACTCGAGCCTGGACGAGCTGCCTCAGCTCATCAACGTGGTGCGGGGCGAGATGAGCCTGGTCGGGCCCCGCCCGGCCAAGCCCGACGAGGTGGCCAAGTTCGACGAGCGCCTCCAGGAGCGCATGAAGGTCCGCCCGGGGATCACCGGGCTGTGGCAGGTGGAGGCCCGGGACAACCCGAACTTCTCGGCCTACCGCCGGCTGGACCTGTTCTACGTCGACAACTGGTCGCTGCTGCTGGACGTGATGATCACGCTGGGCACGGTCGAGCAGGTGATCGCCCGGATGCTCCGCCTGGCCGTGGGGCGCCGCCGCCGCCACGCCATGGCCTCCGCCTCCGCTGCCTCCCCCGCCACCTCTGGCGCCGTCGCCCCGGCCGCCGAACCGGCCTGAGGGCCGCTTCAGTCAGGAATCTGCACCTCCACGGTGCATTCGGCTGCCCAAGGCAGCGATGTGCACCTCAGCCGGCCTGGCGGGCGACCTCCTCCTCGGCCGCCTTCACCGCCTCCGGGTCGCCGAGGTAGCCCTTGTCGATGATCTGGAGCATCTCGTCGAACTCGTAGCGCCGGGGCATGCCCGTGGGGATGTTGAGCTCGGCGATGGCATCGTCGGAGATCCCCTCGAGGTGCTTCACCAGCCCGCGTAGCGAGTTGCCGTGGGCGGTGACGAGCACGGTGAGCCCGGCCCGCAGCTGCGGAACGATCGCGTCGTGCCAGTACGGCAGCACCCGGGCCACCACGTCAGCCAGGCACTCGCTGCCCGGGAGCACGTCGGGGGCCAGCAGCCGGTAGCGGGGGTCGTTGATGGGATGGCGGGGGTCGTCGCGCTCGACCTTGGGCGGGGGGACGTCGTAGCTGCGGCGCCACAACTTGACCTGCTCGTCGCCGTACTCGGCCGCCGTCTGCTTCTTGTCCAGCCCCTGCAGCCCCCCGTAGTGGCGCTCGTTGAGCCGCCAGTGGCGCTGCACGGGCAGCCAGCGCTGGCCCCGCTCGTCGAGGGCAAGGTCCTGGGTCTGCACGGCCCGGAGGAGCACCGAGGTGTGCGAGGTGTCGAACCAGATCCCGGCCTCGGAAAGGGTGCGGCCGGCGGCGCGGGCTTCGTCCTCCCCCCGGGCCGAGAGGGGGACGTCGTGCCAGCCTGTGAACAGGTTCTCCTGGTTCCAGGTGCTCTGGCCGTGCCGAAGGATCACCAGCGTGGCGGTCATAGGGGAACGCTAGAGCGCCTCAGTGGCCAAGCGAAGTTGCCAATGGAGCGCTCAACTTGTATGCGTTGTCTACCGTCAAGGCACCAGGTCTTCCTGAGGCCGCCGGTCCCCAGACGTCAAGTCCCCGAAGCCATCCAGCAATTTTCGAGAGGAACCCCTATGCCCAAGGCCGTAGGAATCGACCTCGGCACCACGAACTCCGTCGTCTCCGCTCTGGAGGGCGGCGAGCCCGTGGTCATCCCCAACGCCGAGGGGAACCGCACGACGCCGTCCGTCGTCGCGTTCTCGAAGACCGGCGAGGTGCTCGTCGGCGAGGTCGCGAAGCGTCAGGCGATCACGAACCCGGACCGGACCATCCGGTCGGTGAAGCGCCACATCGGCACGCCGTGGACGATCGACATCGACGGCAAGCAGTACAACGCGCAGGAGATCTCCGCGCGCATCCTGCAGAAGCTGAAGCGCGACGCCGAGGCGTACTTCGGCGACACGGTCACCCAGGCCGTCGTCACCGTGCCCGCGTACTTCGGTGACGCCGAGCGCCAGGCCACCAAGGAGGCCGGCGAGATCGCGGGCCTCGAGGTCCTGCGCATCATCAACGAGCCGACGGCGGCGTCGCTCG
>JBIOZN010000086.1:0-3795 GCA_044871175.1 Acidimicrobiales bacterium
CGTCGCCGCTGCCGCACGCCGCCAGCAGCGTGACCAGCAGCGCCGCCCCGGCCATCGCCCGCCGTCCTCGCGCCACGGCCGAGCGACGCTACCGGCCCTCGCTCGGCGTGCCGGCGCGCCCCCCGGCCTGGGCCAGGGCGGCCGACACCGCCAGTCGGTCGACGAGATCGTTGAGCGGGTGGCCGCCGTGGCCCCGCACCCAGCGGAACGACACCAACCCGTCCCGCGCCCGGTACAGCGCGATCAGCGGCTCCCACAGATCCCGGTTGGCCACCGGTTGGCGCTTGGAGTTCACCCAGCCTCGGCGCAGCCAGCCCTCCCACCAGCGGTCGCGGAAGCAGTTCACGACGTAGGTGGAGTCGGACACGATCTGCAGCCCCCCGCTCGGGTGGGCCCGCACCGCCTCCAGCGCGGCGGTGATCTCCATGCGCTGGTTGGTGGTGCGGGGCTCGGCCCCGCTGGCCCACACGGCGCCGTCGGGCGCCTCGGCCCACGCCCAGCCGCCCGGCCCCGGGTTGCCCGAGCACGCCCCGTCCGTGAACACGGCGAGGACACCGGGGTTTGGACGCACCGTCGGATGTTCGCACGCTGTTCAATGGGCCCATGATCTTCGACGGGTTCGTGAACCAGTTGCCGGACATCGACCCCGAGGAGACCAAGGAGTGGCTCGACAGCCTCGACGCCGTCGTCGAGACCCACGGCAAGACCCGGGCCCGCTACCTCCTGTCCCGGCTGCTCGAGCGGGCCCGGGAAGAGCAGGTGAGCTACCCGCCCACAGTGTCGACGCCCTACGTCAACACCATCCCGCCCGAGCGCGAGCCCTGGTTCCCGGGCGACGAGCACATCGAGCGCCGCATCCGCGCCTTCATCCGCTGGAACGCGGCTGTCATGGTGATCAAGGCCAACAAGCACGCCGAGGGCATCGGCGGCCACCTGGCCACCTACGCCTCGTCGGCGTCGCTCTACGAGGTCGGGTTCAACCACTTCTTCCGGGGCAAGGACGACGGCCTGCCCGGCGACCACGTCTATTTCCAGGGCCACGCCGCCCCGGGTTGCTACGCCCGCGCCTTCCTCGAGGGCCGCCTCACCGCCGACGACCTCGACCACTTCCGCACCGAGATCGGGCGCACCGGCCTGTCGTCGTACCCCCATCCCCGGCTCATGCCCGACTTCTGGGAGTACCCCACAGTGTCGATGGGCCTCGGTCCCATCACCGCCATCTACCAGGCCCGGTTCAACCGCTATCTCCACCACCGGCGCCTGGACGACACGTCCGAGTCGCGGGTGTGGGCGTTCCTGGGCGACGGCGAGTGCGACGAGCCCGAGACCCTGGGCGCCCTCACCCTGGCCTCCCGGGAGGGCCTCGACAACCTCATCTTCGTCGTCAACTGCAACCTGCAGCGCCTGGACGGGCCGGTGCGGGGCAACGGCAAGATCATCCAGGAGCTGGAGGCCGTGTTCCGGGGGGCGGGCTGGAACGTCATCAAGGTCATCTGGGGCTCAAAGTGGGACGAGCTGCTGGCCAAGGACAAAGGCGGCGTACTGCTCAACAAGATGACCACCACCGTCGACGGCGAGTACCAGCGCCTGTCGGTGGAGTCGGGCGCTTATATCCGGGAGCACTTCTTCGGCCCCGACCCGCGCCTGCGGGAGATGGTGGCGCACCTGTCCGACGAGGACCTGCGCTGGCTGCCCCGGGGCGGGCACGACTACCGCAAGCTGTACGCCGCCTACAAGGCGGCCACCGAGAATCTCGGCAGCGGGGCGCCCACCGCCATCCTCGCCAAGACGATCAAAGGCTGGACGCTCGGGCCCGAGATCGAGGGCCGCAACGCCACCCACCAAATCAAGAAGATGACCAGCGACCAGCTGCGGGTGCTGCGCGACCGGCTCTACATGCAGGCCGAGGTCCCCGACGACGTGCTCGACGCCAACGACCCGCCCTATTTCCGCCCGGCCGAGGACTCGCCCGAGTACCGCTACATGATGGCGCGCCGCCAGGCCCTGGACGGGCCGCTCCCCCGGCGCGTCACCCGGGTGCGGCGCCCCCTCGAGCTGCCCGACGATGCCGCCTTCGCCGAGGTGCTGCGAGGGTCAGGGCAGCAGGCGGCGTCCACCACGACGGCCTTCACGCGCATGCTGCGCAACCTCCTACGCGATCCCCATTTCGGCAGCCGGGTCGTGCCGATCATCCCCGACGAGGCCCGCACCTTCGGCATGGACGCGCTGTTCCGGGAGGTGAAGATCTACGCCGCCACCGGCCAGAAGTACCAGCCCGTGGATTACAACCTCCTGCTCTCGTATACGGAGGCGTCGGACGGTCAGATCCTGGAGGAGGGCATCACCGAAGCGGGGTCGATGTCGAGCTTCATCGCCGCGGCCACGTCGTACGCCACCCGGGGCGTGCCGCTCGTGCCCTTCTACACGTTCTATTCGATGTTCGGCTTCCAGCGGGTGGGCGACCTCATCTGGCAGGCGATGGACATCCGTGCCCGGGGTTTCCTGCTGGGGGCCACCGCCGGGCGCACCACCCTCCTGGGCGAGGGTCTCCAGCACCAGGACGGCCACAGCCTCGTGCTGGCGTCGACGGTGCCGGCGTGCCGGGCCTACGACCCCGCCTTCGCCTACGAGATGGCGGTGATCATCCGCGACGGCATCCGCCGCATGTACGGCCCCGCGCCCGAGGACGTCTTCTACTACTTGACCCTCTACAACGAGAACTACCCGATGCCGGCCATGCCCCAGGGGGCCGAGGACGGCATCGTGCGCGGCCTGTACAGGTGGGCACCGGCGCCCGAGGGGCCGTCCAAGCGGGCCACCATCCTGTTCTCGGGGCCGGCCCACGGCGCCGCCCGGGCCGCGGTCACCGAGCTGGCCGAGCACTACGACGTGGGCGCCGAGCTGTGGTCGGCCACGTCGTACAAGGCGCTGCGGGAGGAGGCGCTGGCGGTCGAGCGCTGGAACCGCCTGCATCCCAGCGAGGCGCCCCGCACCCCGCTGGTGACGTCGTTGCTGAGCGAGACCGAGGGTCCCATCGTCGCCGTCACCGATTTCATGAAGGCCGTGCCCGACCAGGTCGCGCGCTTCGTCCCGGGCAAGCCGTTCGTGCCGCTGGGTACCGACGGGTACGGCCGCTCGGATACGCGGGCCGCGCTCCGGCGGTTCTTCGAGGTCGACACCGGCCACGTGGTGGTGGCCGTGCTGTCGGCCCTGGTGCAGACGGGTGACGCCAAGCAGGAGGACGTGGCCGACGCCATCGCCCGCTACGACATCGACCCCGAGCTGCCCAACCCCCTCGGGGCCTGAAGCCTGCCGTCGTCTGGACTTCGGGTCGCAGGACGACCCGAACTCATCACGACGGCCGCGAACCGAACCGCCGGGGGATCCGTACTCGCCACGGATGACGTAGGCGCCGGCGTCGGCGCACCGTCATCCCGCCGACGAGGAGGTAACCCCCCATGACTGATGACGTACAGGCCACGATCCACCGGCTCGAGCAGGAGCTGGCCCAGCTCAAGGCCACGGTGGACGAGCATCCGTCCCAGCCCACGACCCGCCGGGGCATGCTGCGCACCGTCGCCGCCGGGGCCGCCGGCGCCGCCGTCGCCGGCGTGGCCGGCCTGACCCGCGTGGGCCCCGCGGCGGCCGCCGACCCCAACGACTTCGACCTGAAAGTGGCGCTCAACCCGCACGCGACCCGCACGGGCGCCAACTACACGGGTGGGACAGTGGCGTCCAGCTTCAATGTCGAAGCGGGCACCACCGCCGCCAACAACGACACGATTATCAACGGGG
>JBIOZN010000087.1:0-6162 GCA_044871175.1 Acidimicrobiales bacterium
ACGCTCAGGAGGAGGGGGCGGCGGGGGCGCGGGCGGGGGCGCGGCGGCCGAAGAGACCGCGGCCCCGTGACGTCATCACCACGACGCCGTCCTGGTTGACGAGCGAGTTCTCGATGAACACGGTGCCCCGGTCGGGGCGCTTCGAGGATGGCTGCACCTCGAGGACGAGCACGGACCCGGTGAGCACGTCCCCCGGCCGTACCGGGGCCGGCCAGCGCAGCTCGTCCAGCCCGGTGGACCCCCGGCTGTCGGTGCCCGCCAGCACGCCGTCGACGTACAACCGCATGAAGATGCTGCCCGTGTGCCACCCGCTGGCGATGAGACCGCCGAAGGGCGTCGCCTTGGCCGCCTCCGAGTCGGTGTGGAAGGGCTGAGGGTCGTAGCGGCGGCCGAACTCGAGGATCTCCTCCTCGCTGACGGTGTATGACCCGAGCTCGTACACCTGCCCGGGCGCGAAGTCCTCGAAGTGCACCGGCTGCGGGGGCATAGGGGCCGGAACCGTAGAGCCTGCCGGCTGTCCTTCCGTCTCGGGCCGGCCCTGCACACTCCGCTGTGCGATGACTGCTCTCCGCCTTCCCCTTCCCCTTCCCCTCCGCCTCGCCAGCCTCACCCTCGCCCTCGGCCTGATCGCCGCCTGCTCCGGCGACGACGACTCCCTGCCCGCCCCCACCACTGAGGCAGCCGCCACCAGTGAGCCCGCCGGCACGGCGCCGGCGCCAGCGACCACCGTCGCCAGCACGCCGCCCACCACCGCCCCACCGCCGGCGGCCGAGCGCATCGTCATCCCCGGCGGCGTCGCCGAACAGCCCATCGCCCAGGCCAATGAACTGCTGGCGCCGGCCAACGGACGTGGGTTGCTGCTCGTTGGCTGGCAGCAGCCGGGCCCCGGCCAGCGCCAGTCCGTCGCGATGTGGGAGTCCGTTGACGGGCTGACGTGGACGGCCGTGGACGAGCTGCCCTTCCATGCGGGAGTCGAGGCGAGCGCGAACGCCGCCACGTGGCAAGGCACGATCTTGGCCGTCGGCGGCGGCATGAGCGGCAGCGATGGGGTGCGCCGACCGGCCGTGTGGCTGGCGTCCGATGGGGCGACCTTCGCCGCTCCCGAGAACCCGTTCAATGCCCCGGGCGAGGTCGTCGCCCTAGCACCGACCGACACCGCCTGGGTAGCCGCCGGCGGGGTCTACGCCACCAACGAGCTCCGCCCGGCGGTTGCCCTCCGTGATAGCAGTGGGAAGTGGACCCCGGCCCAGCTCCCGCCTGCTGCCGAGGGAATGGCGATCCTCGGGCTCGCCACCAGCGGGTCCACGGTGGTGGCGACCGGCTGGACGCCGGATAACCGCGCAGCGATCGCGCTCGTGTCGACCGACGGCGGGGCCACGTTCACGATGGCCGACACTTCTGCCTTCAGCGATGCAGGCACGGCCATGGGCGACGTCATCGCCCTGCCGACAGGCTTCGTCGCGGTGCCCTGCGGGGGAAGCGAGACCGCGCTGGCGACGAGCCCCGACGGAGCGACGTGGCAACGCGTCGATATCAACGCGACGTCTCCAAGGGGCAGCCGGTTCCGAACCGTGTCCGAACGCTGCCCTGAGATAACGGCCGGACCGGACGGCGTTCTCGTTGGCGTGTTGAGTCCGATCGGTTGGCTCCTGTCCCTCGACCTGAACGGCCAGGGTCGCGCCTTCCCGGGCCCCGTTGAGGACCAGTTCCCGATCGACGTGCCGCTGGCGGCGTGGACCGGAGACCGAACCGTGATCGTGGGCCGGGAGAGCGGTGGATTCACTGCGGCACTGGAAGCGAACGGATCGACGCAGGGCACTTCCCTCGGCCTGCCCGCGGGAGCGCCGCCCGCCAAGGCCACCACCGTGCGTTCGCTCGCTGGCGGCTTGCTCGCTGGTGTCGAGCTCAACCCAGTACTCACGAAGAACCCCGAAGGAGGCTTCGTGTGGGGCGCGAAGTACCGCTGGGCGACGAGCACGGACGGGCGCACCTGGACAGAGGACACGTCCACGCCTGCGGAGGTGCTCGGCGTCACGAGCAACGGGGCGCTGGAGGTGGCCTGGGGCAGCGTGACCGACGATCCCACCGACGTGAGAACTCCGGCCGCACCACTCGGTGGCACGGGCATGTGGGCGCGTACGCCGGGCCAGCCATGGGAGTTCCTGGGCATCGCGGCCGGGGGCCCGGGCGGTGAAGCGCTGCTCGATGTGGTGACCGTTCCCGGCGGGTTCGTCGCCGTCGGGCGGGCGGCGATATTCGATGGCAACACCGGTGCCAGCTCCGTTCTGCCGCTGGCGATGGCGAGCGCCGACGGCCGCACATGGGGCAACGAGCAACCGCCGCCCACCGAGCAGGGGGGCTTCGAGCGGGCGTGCGTGCTTCCCGGCGGTGACGTCTTGGCGGTGGGAGGCAGCCCACTGCTCCTGGCTCGCCGAGCGGCGGACGGCTCGTGGTCGTCGGTGGATCCGACTGGCATACCTGAGGGCCTCGACGATTTCGACGACTGCCTCCCTGGTCCCGACGCCCTCACTCTGGTGGCCACCGTCGACGACCACCCTGTCGTCGTGCGCACGACCGACGGCACCACCTTCACGGCCACCCCGCTCGACGACCCGGCCTTTGCCGGTACCTCGTTCTCGGCCCTCGCCCGTTCGGGGACGACGCTGATCGCCGTCGGCATCGTCACCGAGGCCGGCGGTCCCAGCGATCCTGCGGTGTGGACCAGCGGCGACGGGCAGCACTGGGAGCGCCTCGCCGTCACGGGATTGAGTGGGCCTGGGGCTCAGTTCGCCGACGATGTCGAGGTGGTGGGCGACAGCATCGTGGTGGCCGGGCGGGATCGCGACGCGCCTGTGGTGTGGCGGGTGCCGGCGCCGTGACGACAAGTCCTCCGCTTCGCCTGCGCCTCGCCGGCCTCATCGCCACCCTCGGCCTGATCGGGCCTGCTCCGGCGGCGACGACGCCTCGGCGCCGAGCCCGACGAACGACGACGCCGCTGCCACCGAACCCATCGCCACCAGCGCGGCCGCGCCCGCCCCGGCGGCCACGGCGCCAGCAACCGCCGCACCCCCGCCGGCCACGGCACTTCCGCCGCCCGCCGCCGAGCACATCGTGATCCCAGGCGCAGTTGCCGAACAGCCCATCGCCGAGGCGAGCGAGCTGCTGGCGCCGGCCAACGGGCGCGGGTTGCTGCTGGTCGGCTCGATTCGACCTGGCCCGGGCCAACGCCAAGCGGTGGCGATGTGGGAATCACCCGACGGGTTGTCGTGGAGCGCCATCGACCAGCCCCCCTTTCCACAGCGGCGCCGAGGCCACCGCCAAGGCGGCAACCTGGCAGGTGTCGACGCTGGCACTGGGCGGCGGCATCACCGGCGAGGACGGCGTGCAGCACCCGGCGGTGTGGCGGGCCACCGACGGGGCCACCTTCACCGCACCCGAGGACCCGTTCACCGGGGCCGGCAGCGTCGTCGCCCTGGCGCCCTCCGATGCCGGTCTCGTCGCCGCCGGCCACGTCTACCCGAACGGTGAGAGCCGCCCGGCCGTCGCCGTCCGGGACGACTCCGGGAGGTGGGCGCCGGCGCAGCTCCCGCCGGGCACCGACGACATGACGATCAGAGGGGTTGCCGCCAGCGGCGCCACCGTGGTCGTCACCGGCGCCGTCCGGGTCAGCGGCCGGACCGAGGCGACCGCCCTCGTGTCCACCGACGGCGGCCTCACGTTCAGGACCGCCGACGCTTCCCCGTTCAGCGGCGGAGGCTCCGAGTCCACCGCGATCGGCGACGTGACCGCAGTGCCGACGGGCTTCATCGCCGCCGCCTGTGCGCCCGGCACGGATGACACCGTCACCGCCCTGGCCACCAGCACCGATGGCGGCGCCTGGCAGCGAGTCGACATCGACGCCACCTACGCCGACAATTCGCCGTTCCTGAACGTCGGCGCCATTTGCTCAAGCCTGGCGATCGGGCCCGACTGGGTCCTCGTGGGTGCGTTCGACCTCAGCCCCTGCGTCTTGTCCCTGGATTTCCAGGGCCAGGGTCGGTGCATCGAGGCACCACGAGGAAGCGAGCAGCGCTCCATCGACGTTCCCCTGGCCGCCTGGACGGGCGAACGGACCGTTGTAGTCAGCCGCGAGTCGGGAGGCTTCACTGCCGCCTTGGAGGACAACGGGTCCGCCGAGGGCACGGCGACCGGCCTACCCGTGGGCGCCCCGGCGGCGAGCGACGTCCTCGTCGCCACTACGGGACAGCGACTCGTCGCCGGCATCGCGCGCTTTCCCGTCGTGACCGAGGGCGAACGCGGCGGTTACTCGTGGCGCAATGATCGAGTGTGGATGGCGAGCACCGATGGGCGCACCTGGGGCGAGGACGAACGGTCACCTTCCGGCGCGCTTCACATCGGGGGCTCGGAGGCGATGGAGCTGGCATGGGGCATGGCCGCTGACGCAGCCGACGACAGGTTCGGCGGTCCGGCCGGTGGCACTGAGGTCTGGGTCAGGCCCGCCGGCGGTTCATGGGAGTCGCTCGGCATCGTCGCTGGCGGGGCCGGCGGTGAGTACCTGGCGGACATCGCCGCGGTGCCCGGCGGCTTCGTGGCCGTCGGGGAGGCGACCATCCGCGACCCCGACACGGGCGTGTACACCACCCTGCCGCTGGCGATGGCGAGCACCGACGGTCGTACGTGGGGCAACGAACAACCGCGGCCGACGACCGAGGGCTCCTTCGACCGGGCCTGCCCCCTTCCCACCGGCGGCGTCCTGGCGGTGGGGGTAGAGGAGATCGGCGGCGCCGACGTTCCCTTCCTCGCGCTGCGCTCCAGCGACGGTTCGTGGTCGCCGGTCGACCCCGCCGCGCTCCCGGCCGGGCTAATGCGCTTCGACGAGTGCCTCCCCGGTAACGACGCCCTGACTCTCGTTGCCACCGTCGACGAGCGCCCGGTCGTCGTGCGCACGACCGACGGCGCCACCTTCACCGCCTTCCCCCAGGATGGTCCCGGGTTCGCCAACGCTTCGTTCACGGCCCTGGCCCGGGCCGGTACGACCCTGCTCGCGGCCGGCACGAGCAGTGGCGGCGTCGACGATCCGGCGCTGTGGACCAGCCCCGACGGGCAGCGGTGGCAACGGCTCGGCGTGTCCGGTCTGGGTGGGGCCGGCGCCCAGATGGCCGACGACGTCGACGTCGTCGGCGGCACCATCGTCGTGGCCGGGCGCGACCGGGGCACGCCCGTCGTCTGGCGCGTCCCGCGGCCGTCGTAGCTCGTTTCTGGCAGAAGCCGGCCCGCCCTGACCAGGGCCGGTGCGAAGGATCTCCTGCCAGAACGCCCCTGCCGCGCACACGGGCCGGCCGCTGGGCTAAACGTCGGCCGTGGCCGGGCGCATCCTGCGTGACGAGGGTGACCGGCGCATCGTCGCCCTCGCCGTGCCCGCCCTGGGCGCACTGGCGGTCGAACCGCTCTACGTCCTGGTGGACACGGCCATTGTCGGCCACCTGGGCACGACGCCGCTGGCCGGCCTGGCGCTGGCCAGCACGGTGCTGCTCACGGTCGTCGCCGGCTGCAACTTCCTGGCCTACGGCACCACACCTCGCGTCGCCGCCCACCTCGCCGCCCGACGGCCCGAGGCGGCCGCCGACGTGGGCGTCCAGGCGCTGTGGCTGTGCGCCCTGCTCGGCCTGCCCCTGGCCGCCGGTCTGGCCGCCGTCGCCCGCCCGGCGGCCACCCTGCTCGGGGGCGAGGGCGACGTCCTCGCCGCCGCCACGACCTACCTGCGCATCAGCGCCGTGGGCGTTCCGTTCGTGCTCGTCGCGCTGGTGGCCCAGGGCGTGCTGCGCGGCCACCAGGACCTGCGCACGCCGCTGGTGGTCGCCCTGGTCGCCAACGCCGCCAACGTGGTGCTCGAGGTGGTGGCGGTGTACGGCCTCGACCTCGGCGTGGCCGGGTCGGCGTGGAGCACGGTGGCGGCCCAACTAGGCGCCGCGGTGGCCTACCTCGCCGTTCTGCGCGCACCCCTCGGCCCCGCCCGTCAGCGACGCCCCGACCGCCATGCGCTCGCCCCCCTGCTCGCCACCGGCGCCCGGCTCGTGGTCCGCGTGGCCAGCCTGCTCGCCGTGCTGACGGCGGCCACCGCGGTGGCGGCGCGGATCGACGACGCCACGCTGGCGGCGCACC
>JBIOZN010000088.1:0-5774 GCA_044871175.1 Acidimicrobiales bacterium
GATGCGCCGATACGCCCAGGGCCGGCGGCGGCCTGCCGATGCCGGCGCCGACGCCGAACCCGGGCCCACGTCCGCCGCCGCCGACCGTCCGGGAGCGCCCGACCAGCCGGGGGCCGCCCCAGTGATCCGCGACCAGGCCCCGGTTCCGGGCTTCCTGGGGGCCGGCCGGTGTCCTCTCGGGGATCCTCGCCTGGGTGGACGCTCGTGGCCTCGGCCACCTCGTGGGCCGAGAGTGGCCCGCTCACCCGCGGGGGCGCCGGGCCTCGAGGGCGAGGGCGGTCAGCGTGCCGGCCGCGGCGGCGTCCCACGTCAGGCCGGCGGCTCGCCGCTGGGCCGCTTCCCCCAGCCGTCGGCGCCGGTGGCGGTCGGTGAGGACGCCGGCCAGGGCCGACGCCAGGCCGTCGAGCGGGGCCAGCAGGCCGGTGACGCCGTCGATCACGGCGTCGCGGTGGCCGTTGATGTCGGTGACCACCGCCGGCGTGGCGCAGGCCGCCGCCTCGGTGATGGTCATGCCCCACCCTTCGGCGATGGACGTCGAGGCCAGCACCCAGGCCCGCCGGTACAGCGCCTCCAGTTGGGCGGCGCCGGCCCGTCCCGCCAGCCGCGCCCACCCCTCGGCCCCCTGGGCCCAGATGGCCGCCTCGACGGCCGCCCGCTGCTCGCCCTCACCCACGATGACCAGCTCGAGATCCGGCACCTGCTCCCGGCACTGGGCGACCACGGCCACCAGGTCGACGAAGCGCTTCACCGGCGCCAGCCGTCCGACGGCCAGCACCAGGGGCCGGCGGCTGCGCTCGGCCTCGGGGCCCGGCGAGAAGCGGGGATCGACCCCCGGCGACACGACGTGGACCCGGCCGGCGTCGAGGCCGAACGCCTCGATCAGCTCGCGTCGGGACGACTCGGCCAGCGTGACGACGCGGGCCCGGCGGTACAGCGGCGGGGCCAGGCGGCGCTCGATGGCCTCGCCCAGGCGGGCGTGGCGGCGCTTCAGGGTCATGCCCCACATCGGTCCGTGGATGTGGTGCAGCCAGACGACCTTGGGGCCGGCGGCCCACAGCGGGCTGAACCAGGGCATGCCGTTCCACACCTCGACCAGCCCGTCGCGCCGGCCGTGGCCGCCGGCCGCTTCGGCCAGCACCCCTCGGGGGAACACGGCCAGCCGCCCGGCTCGGCGCACCACCCGGTAACCCGCCCGTTCGGCCCGTTCGAGGCCCCCGGCGACGGCCGAGGTCCGCATGGTGACGTCGATGCCGGCGGCCGCCCACCGGCTGACGATGGCGTGGGCGTGCAGCTCGGACCCGCCCGCCTCGGGATCGTCGAGGTCGCGCCAGGCCAGGACGTGGACACGGGCCAGCCCGGCCGCACGGGCGAGGGCGCCGAGGTCGGCGACGGAGACCGCCGGCGCCGGACTGGGCGCCCAGGCCGGGTCACCGTCGGCGCGGGGCGCCACGGGGGTCTGGGTGAGGGGGGTCAAGGCGCCCGTAATGTAGGCCGACCCCGACCTGGCGCCGAGGACACCCGTGAAGCTCACCGGAGAACGACCCATCGCGGGCCAGACGCCCGACTCGCTCCTCGCCCTGCATGCCGCCGGGTACCGCGAGGTGCTCGACCGGTTGGGGCCCGGCCGGCTGCTCGACCTCGGGTGCGGGCTGGGCGACGGCAGCGCCACGTTCCTGGCCGCCGAGCGCACCGTGGTGGGCCTCGACTACGACCCCGCCACGGCGGCGGCCGCCACCGCCCGCCATCCCGGCCTGGCCACGGTGTGCAGCGACGGGGCCGTGCTGGCGCTGCGCGACGGCGCCGTCGACTGGGTGTGCTCGTCGCACCTGATCGAGCACTTCTCCGCCCCCGAGCACCACGTCGCCGAGATCGGCCGGGTGCTGGCCGACGACGGGGCCGCCTTCGTGATCACCCCCAACGCCCCCGCCGACTTCGAGAACCCCTATCACGTGCACCTCTTCGAGCCCCCCGACCTCGCCGCCCTGCTCGCACGGCACTTCGAGGACGTCACCGTGCTCGGCCTCGACGGCGACGAGGTGGTCAAGGCCGACTTCGAGCGCCGGCGGCGGTGGGCCCGGCGGCTGCTGCGCCTCGACGTGCTCGGGCTGCGCCACCGTCTGCCGCGGTCGTGGTATGTCTCCCTGCACGCCGCCGCCCGGCGGGTCACCTACCCGGTGCTCGCGGCCGTCGCCCAGCGCCGCGGCGGCGGCGAGGCGGCGGTGATCACGGCCGAGCGTTTCGCCCTCAGCGGCGCCATCGACGCCTCCACCCTCGTCCTGTTCGCGGTGGCCCGCCGGCCGCGACGGTGACCCTCGTGTCAGGGATCTGCACCGCCGAGGTGCACATTCCTGCCCCAGGCAGCGACGTGCACCGCCTGGCGCACCGGCCGGGGCTGGACGGGTTGCGCGGTCTGGCCGTGGCCGCCGTCGTCGCCTACCACCTCGGGGTGCCGGGCGCCCAGGGCGGGTTCCTGGGTGTCGACGTCTTTCTCGTCGTGTCGGGCTATCTCATCACCGCCCTCCTGCTCACCGAGCACGCCGACCGGGGGCGGGTCGACCTCGGCCGGTTCTGGGCCCGGCGGGCCCGGCGCTTGCTGCCGGCGCTGGTCGTCGTGCTGGTGGCGGTGGCGCTGTGGGGGCATCTGGCCGCCCCGGCCGCCACCCTCGACCGGCTCCGGGGCGACGGCCTGGCGGCGCTCGCCTACGTGGCCAACTGGCGCTTCGTGCTCACCGGGCAGTCGTACGTCGACGGCTTCCTCGACCCCTCGCCGTTGCGTCACCTCTGGTCGCTGGGCGTGGAGGAGCAGTGGTACCTGGTGTGGCCGCTGATCGTGGTCGTGCTGGCCGGGCGGATCCGGCGCCGGCCGGTGCTGGTGGGCGTCCTCGCCGCCGCCGCGGGGGCGTCGGCCGTCCTCATGGCCGCCCTGCACCACCCGGGCACCGATCCGTCGCGGGCCTACTACGGCACCGACACGCGCGCTCAGGCTCTGTTGGTCGGGGCGGCGCTGGCCGCCTGGCGCGTGGGTCGGCCGGTGGCCTGGCCGCGCCGGCGCACCGCCGACGTCGGGGGCGCAGTCGGGCTCGCCCTGCTGGGGGCGGCCGTCGTGGCCGGGCGCGTCGACGCCGACTGGCTGTACCGGGGCGGCTTCCTCGCCGTCGCCCTCGCCACGGCCGGCGTCGTGGCGGTGGCCGCCGACGGCCGGGGCCCGCTGGCCGACGGCCTGGGGGCCCGCCCGCTGGCCTGGGTGGGCCAGCGCTCCTACGGCATCTACCTGTGGCACTGGCCGGTCGTCGTGGCCCTCACCGAGGCCACCACCGGGTGGGCCGGGCCGGCGCTCGGCGCCGCCCGCGTCACGGTGACGCTCGCCCTGGCGACGGCGTCGTACCTCTTCGTGGAGCAGCCCGTCCGCCAGGGGCGCTGGCCCGTCCGGCCCGCTCTCGGGGCGGGCACGGTGGCGGTGGCGGCCAGCCTGGCGCTGCTGGTCACCCTGGCCACGCCGCCGTCGGCTCGGCCCGCGCTCGCCGCCGCCCTGCGGCCCGCCCCGACGACGACGGTTCCGGTCGCGTCGGCGGCGCCCGTTCCGATGGCCCGGCCGGCGGAGCCCGTTCCGGTCGCCGGGCCGGCGGCGCCCGTTCCGGTCGCCGGGCCGGCGGTGGCGCCGGTCGTGGCGCCCACACCCGCACCGTCGTCGACGGCCGCGACGGGGCCGGACCCCGCGACGCCGGCCGCCACGACGGCGGTGGCGGCGCCCGCGCCGCTCCAGGTCCTGCTCCTGGGTGACTCCCAAGCCGTGGCCCTCGGCTCGTCCTTCACGCCCGGCGACGCCGGCCCCGGAATCGACGTGCAGGGCTATGCCGAGGTGGGCTGCGGGCTCGTCCCCGACGCCTACGAGTGCGACCACTGGCGCCAGGGCTGGGCCGAGGCCATCGAGCGGGTGCGCCCCGACGTCGTCGTGCTCATGGTGGGCGCGTGGGAGGTACTCGACCACCGCATCGACGGCCGCTGGGCCCGCTTCGGCCAGCCCGGGTGGACCGAGGCGGTGCAAGCGGCGGTGACCGATGCGGTGGCGACGGCCGCCGCCGGCGGCGTGCCGCTGGCCGTGCTCGACGTCGCCTGCTTCGCCCAGGCGCCCGGGTCGCCCTACCGCACCGAGCAGCGCAACCAGATCGCGCGGGTCGTCGCCGTCAACCGCATCCTCACCGGCACGGCTGCACAGCAGCCCCGGGCGCACGTGCTCGACTACGGCGGGCTGGTGTGCCCCGGCGGGCAGGCCGACGCCGAGGTGGCCGGCCAGCCGTTGCGGTACGACGGCGTGCACCTCAGTCCGGCGGGCGCGCGGGTGACGTGGGAGTGGCTCGGGCCCCAGCTGCGCGCCCTCGCCCTCGCCCCGATCCCGCCGCCACCAGGGTGATGGCGGCCAGCGTCACGAGGCTGACCTCGGCCGGCACCCGCAGGCGCACCAGCCCGTAGTACCAGGCGGCCACCAGGGTGACGAGCACGGGCGGGGCGAGGAGCGGCCAGATCACGAGGTGGCGGCGGCGGGCCAGCACGGCGCCGGCGGCGGCCACGGGCACCAGGATCCAGAACGTCACGAGGGCCAGGTCCGACGCCCAGCGCTCGCGGCCTTCCTGCTGGTTGAACGACGTCATCTGGCCCGGCCGCCACACGCTCCACACCCGGCCGACCCGAGCGGCGATCACGACCGGGAGCCGACCGAGGTGGGCGTCGCGGTAGGCCTCCCCGCGCTCCTGGTACCAGGCCGCCAGCTCGGACTGGTCGACGTCGACGGGGGCGTCGGGGTCGAGGAAGGCACAGTCGAGGGACCAGAAGCCGAGGCCGGGGCCGTAGTAGGCGGCCGGGCAGTTGGCCCCCGCCACGACGTGACCCTGGCCGGTGGACAGGAACGTGGGCCGCTCGAAGCGCACCAGGTTCCAGCCGACCCACGGCCCGACCACCACAAGGGCGCCGGCCGTGCCGACGGCGAGGACGGCGGCCGCCCGGCGCCACGCTCGCGCCCGCCAGAACGGCGCCAGCAGCGCGGGCGCCGCCACCAGCGGGCCGAGCAGGACCAGCTCGGCCCGGGTGAGGGCGGCCACGCCGACGAGGGCGCCCAGGGCGGCCGCCCGGAGTGCGGTCGGCCGCTCGCGCACCAGGTAGGCGAGCAGGAGCACCGCAGCCACGGCGGCGCCGGCCGGCGCCTCGGCCATGAGCACGCCGTCGTTGACCCACAGGCCGGGGTAGACGGCGGCCAGGCCGGCGGCCACCAGCCCCACTTTCTCCGGCGTGGTGCGGGGCGCCGACGGCGGGTCGCCGGGTCGGCGCCGGGAGCGGGCGACCTGGCGGCCGAGGAGCCCGACGAGGACGACTGTGACGGTGCCGACCAGGCACAGGAGCAGGCGCATCGCCGTGAGGTTGCCGGGGGCCAGCCGGGCGACGGGCGCCAGGAGGAGCGCGGTGAGGGGCGGATGGTCGGCCGCCGGGTGACCGGGGGCGAACGGCGCGTCGAAGAAGCGACCCTCGGCGATGGCGTGGGCCTGGCCCTCGTAGTAGATGGCGTCGCCCAGGAGCGCCTGGTGGCGCTTGGCGGCGAGCACGTAGGTGACCCGCGCGGCGAGGGCGAGGGCGGCGATGGCGCCCAGTCGGCGCCCGAACCGCCGGTCCCTCACGGCGGCGACGGTACCGGTGGGGGAGGCGGGGTCAGGGGCCACCGGAGCCTGCGCCGGCGTGCCCGGGTCCGACCCGGGAGTCTCGGCGCGATTTCCGCCATATGTGGC
>JBIOZN010000089.1:0-2527 GCA_044871175.1 Acidimicrobiales bacterium
GCAGGAACTGGCCGTCCAAGGGCAGGGTGACGAGCGGCCGCCCCGTGACGGGGTCGTACACGGTGCCACTGCCGGGCTCGGCCACCGCCGCCCGCTGCCCGCTGGGTGAGAGCGCCACGTCCACGGCCCCGGTCGAGAACGGCGGACCGATGGGCTGCCCGGTCCGCACGTCCCACACCCGCGCGGTGCCGGCGCTGACCACGGCCACGGCGCCTCCGTTGGCGGCGAGATCCAGGCGCTGGGCGCCGCCCTCCACGTGGAAGCGCTGGCGCTCCCCACCGGTGGTGACATCCCATACCACCACCAGCCCCCCGGCGTGCGCCGTCACCAGCGTGCCGTCGGGGCTCAGCGCCAAGGCGTCGATCGAGCCCGGGGTGACGATCGGGTCGCCGGCCGGTTCGAGCAGGGGCAGCCGGTACCGGTGCACCGTGTCGTCGCCGGCGGTCTCGACGACGAGGCCGTCGCGGCCGGTGGCCAGACGACGGCCGGGCATGCCCCGTACCGCCGGGTGATCGACTTGGGCTCGGCGGGTGTGATCGGCGAGGTCGTAGACCTCGACACCCTTGGCCGTGCGGGACAGGAACGTGCTGCCGTCGAGGCCGAAGGCGTACTCCCCCACGGTGGGGAACGACCCCAGGAAGCCCGGCTTGGCCATGAGGACCTGTTGCAGCGCAGCGGCGGCGTCGTCGGGGTCGACGTCGGCGCGCCGGGCGGCCTCGAGCGCCACCAGGGCCGCCGCCGGCGTGTCGCCGGTGGCGAGGGAACGGGCGGTGGCGAGCAGACGACCGGTCTCGGCCCGGTAGGCGGTCGCCTCGGCCCGGTCCCGGCTGTCGCGGGCGTCGCGCTGTTGGGCCAGGGCCACGGCCCCGGCGGCGAGGGCGACCACGAGGGCGGCGGCCACGCCGGCGAGCAGGCGCCGCAGGCGCCGAGCGGTGTGGCGCTGCCGAACGAGCTCGGCGTCGCGCGCCGCCCGGCTGGCGTCGAGGAGGGCGAGCTCGTGCTCGGTGAGCGTGCCCGGGTGCCGGTCCACGGCGTCGAGGGCGGCGACCTGGCGGGCGCCCCGGTACAGCTCGCCCGGCTCCCGCCCGCCCGCCTCCCAAGCGGCGGCGGTCGCGCTCAGATGGCGGCGCAGGCCGAGCCACTGGCGGTCATCGTCGAGCCACGCCCGCAGCCGGGGCCAGCGCACCAGCAACGCCTCGTGGGCGACCTCCACGGTCGGTTCCCGGCTCGCGGGGTCACGGTCGAAGGCCAGCAGGCGGTGGCGACCGAACTGCTCGATCACCGCCGCCGGCACGTGGGCGAGCTCGCCCAGCCGGACGCGGCGGCGCGTGTCGGCCGTTCCCTCGCCGATGGCCACCAGCCGGGTGAACAGCTCGTGGGCGGCCTCCTGCCCATGGGCGTCGAGCCCGGCGAAAACCTCCTCCGCCCGCCGGGTCATGGCGCCGGCCACCCCGCCCATGGCCCGGTAGGCCGCCATGGTCACCGTGTCGCCCTCCCGGTGGTCGTACAGCTCGGTGAGGGCGAACTGGAGCAGGGGCAGGCTGGCGGGCTGGCCCACCACCTCGGCCGCCAGCTCGGCGGTCAACCCGGGCTCGAACCCGACGCCGCAGTGGCGAGCGGGCTCCGCGATCGCCTCCAGCACGTCGCCCGGTGACAGCGGGGCCACGGCGAACGTTCCCCGAGCGACGAGTGGCCCGATATCGGGGTCCTGGAGCGGATGGTCGAAGAAGTCGCTCCGCACCGTCACCACGACCCGCAACGCCGAATGGGCGTCCTCGACGGCGTCGACCAACCCGGCCAGGAAGGCACGCACCTCGGCCGGATCGCTGAGTGTCCACAGCTCCTCGAGCTGGTCGATCACCAAGACGAGCTCGCCCTCGTCGGGAGCGATGCTCCGCGCCGCCCGGCCGATGCCGCGAGCCGACGCCAGCCGGGTCGGATCGAGCGGGACGGAGCGGGTGGCGACCCGGGACAACGCCACACTCAGCTCGTCGAGGGGATGCGCGCCCGGCACCATCGTGGCGACCAGGGATTGCGGGGAGGCCCGCAGTCGGGGCACCAGCCCGGCGTGGACGAGCGAGCTCTTACCCGAGCCCGATGGCCCCACGACGGCCACGAACCGCAAACGTGTGACGACCCCGGCGAGGTCGCCCACGAGACGGTCGCGCCCGAAGAAGTCGCGAGCGTCGGCCTCGCGGAACGATCGCAGCCCCTTGTAGGGGTTGGCCGAGGGGCGGGCGACGGTGACGGGGGGGCCCGGCCCGGACAGGAGGGCCTGCCGCCACGCGGCCAGCATCTCGGCGAGCGACGGGAACCGGTCGGCGGGGTCGGCGGCGCGAGCCCTCGCCAAGACCGGCGCGACCGGTTCGGTGATGCCCGCCCCTGGCGCGTTGTCGTCGGCGGCGAGCAGTTGCCCGACGCTGGCGGCCAGACCGTACTGGTCGAATCGGGCGGTGGGGCCGGCCTGGTCACCGTCGCCGTCGTCACCGCCGTCGGCTTGACCGACGCCGAAATCGGCCAGGTAGGC
>JBIOZN010000090.1:0-9805 GCA_044871175.1 Acidimicrobiales bacterium
TCACGTCGATGACGCCCCGCAGGAGGCTGAAGTCGTAGCCGGCGTCCTCGGCGATGCGCACGAGCGCCTTGGTGTCCTTGGGGAAGCAGCTGCCGCCCCAGCCCGGGCCGGGCTTCAGGAACTCCTGGCCGATGCGCTTGTCCGACCCGATGCCGGTGACCACGTCGGCCACGTCGGCGCCCACGTGCTCCGACAGGGCGGCGATGGCGTTGATGAACGACAGCTTGGTGGCGAGGAAAGCGTTGGCGGCGTACTTGATGAGCTCGGCCGTGGGCGGGTCGGTGACGATGAACGGGGCCGGCACGCCCAGATAGAGCGACGCCACCCGGATGGCGGCGCCTCGGTCCTCGGCCCCGACGACGATGCGGTCGGGGTGGAGGAAGTCGTGGACGGCCGTGCCTTCACGCAGGAACTCGGGGTTCGACACCACCGAGACATCGGGCCGGCGCAGCACTCGCTCGACCACCTTGGTCGACCCCACCGGCACCGTGGACTTGTTGACGACGACCGCGCCCTCCTCGAGGAGGTCGCGGATCTCCTCGGCCGCGGCTTCCAGGTACGAGAGGTCAGCGCTGCCGTCCAGGCCCTGCGGGGTGGGCACGCACAGGTAGACAAACTCGGCGTCAGGGACGGCCGACGCCGCGCCCAGCACGAAGCGCAGGCGCCCGGCGCGCAGGCCGTCGGTGACGAGATTCTCGAGGCCCGCTTCGACGATGGGGATCTCGCCCCGGCTCAGCCGCTCGACCTTCTCGGGCACCACGTCGGCGCAGGTGACGTCGTGACCCAGGTGGGCGAAGCACGCGCCGGTGGTGAGGCCGACATAGCCGGTGCCGACGATCGCGATGCGGCTCATGGGATGAGTTGTACCGGGCAGGGAATGGACCCGCCGTAGGTTCTTCGGCTCAATCTGGCCACCGACCGTCGGCGGCGATGGCTCTGGCGTGGTCACGCCCTCCGAGCCTGCGCCGGACAACAGCACACTTTCGTCAGTTGCCGTCGTCTGACGACGGTAGGTGACGAAAGTTGTCAATCCCCGTGGGCGCCGCCCGATGCACGAGTTGTACCGGGCAGGGAATGGACCCGCCCTAGGTTCTTCGGCTCAATCTGGCCCGCGAACCCCCTCGCGGCCGCCCGTGCTCGGCCCCTCTGACCAGCGGCTAAGTTGCGGCCGCCTGCTCCCGGCCCCTACATTGAGAACGCGTTCACAAGCTCTGGCCCACGACGCGACGCGACGAACCCGAAGGACCACGTGGACCTCACCAGCCACCGACGCGACCTGAACCGCGGCTTCGGCGACACCCTCGCCCGCAGCTTCGAGTTCGCCGCCACCCTGGCCCTCTTCACCGTCCTGGGCTGGCTGCTCGACCGCTGGCTGGGCACGATGCCCTGGTTCACCGTGGGCCTGGCCGTGTTCGCCCTGGCCGGCCTGTTCATCAAGTTCTGGTACGTGTACGACGCCGAGATGACCCGCGAGCAGGCCCGCTTCGAGGAGGGCCGCCGCCGGTGAGCACCCCCAGCACTCCGAGCACCCCGAGCGCCAGCCCGTTCGCCCCCGTCGAGGGCCCGGCCACGGAGGCGGTCCTGGCCCACGACCTCGTGCGCCGGGGCCTGCTCGTCACCCCCGTGCTCCTGGTGGTCGCCGGCCTCCTCTGGGGCGTCGACGGCGCCCTCTCGGCCGGCTTCGCCGTCGTCCTCGTGTTCGCCAACTTCCTGCTGGCGGCGGGCTTCATCACCGCCACCGCCCGCATCTCCCTCGGGGTGATGATGGCCGCGGTCCTAATCGGCTATCTCATCCGCCTGGGCCTCATCTTCCTCGCCGTCTGGCTGGTGAAGGACGCCGGCTGGATGGAGCTCGTTCCCTTCGGCATCACCCTGATCGTCATGCACCTGGGGCTCCTGCTGTGGGAGACCCGTTACGTTTCCGCCACCCTCGCGTTCCCCGCCCTCAAGCCGAAGCCCTAGCCGCCAGCCCGAACCAGAGGAACCGTCCGTCGTGTCGATCTTCGCCCTCGAGTTCCCCGAGATCAGCCAGCTGCTGGTCTGGCCCGACATCTTCCCCAGCTTCAACAAGATCTCCCTGATCGCCGTGCTGGCGGTAATCATCACCGGGGTCATCTTCTGGATGGCGGGCCGGCGGGACCCGATGGTGGCGCCCAAGGGCGTGCGCAACGTGGCCGAGGCGTCCATCGACTTCATCGAAGACGGCATCGTCATGCAGACGATCGGGCGTGAGGGCCTGTCGTGGACGCCGCTCCTGCTCACGCTGTTCTTCTTCGTGTTCCTCACCAACATCACCGAGATCATCCCCACGTTCCAGATGCCGGCCAACGCCCGCATGGCCATCCCGCTGGCGTTGGCGCTCATGGTGTGGGTGATCTTCATCTGCGTCGGGATCAAGCACCAGGGTCTGGGCTACTTCAAGGGCGTCCTGTTCCCGCCGGGCGTGCCCACGGCGCTCTACGTGCTCGTGACCCCGATCGAGCTCATCTCCACGTTCCTGGTGCGGCCCTTCTCCCTGGCCGTCCGTCTCTTCGCCAACATGCTCGCCGGCCACATCCTGCTGGTGACCTTCGCCCTGCTCACCGACGCGCTCATCACCGCCAAGGACGTCCCGCTCGTCCCGATGTCGATCCTGCCGTTCCTGATGCTGGTCTTCCTCACCGCCTTCGAGGTCCTGGTGTCGGTCCTGCAGGCCTACATCTTCACCATCCTCGCCGCCGTGTACATCGGTGGCGCCCTCCACCCGGAACACTGAGATCAGGAGGTACCACCCACCGATGCACGAGACCCTGAGCCTGCTCGCCCAGCTGACGCCCGACGAGGAGAAGGCCAACGCCGCCGCCGCATCGGCAGGCTTCGCCTACGGCCTGGCCGCCATCGGCCCCGGCATCGGCATCGGCTACCTGGTCGGGAAGTCGGTGGAGGCCATGGCCCGCCAGCCCGAGGCCGCCGGCATGGTGCGCACGACGATGTTCCTGGGCATCGCCTTCACCGAGGCGCTCGCCCTCATCGGCTTCGTCGTGTTCATCCTCCTCAAGTTCGCCTGATCGTGGCCCCCGCCACCGTCGCCACCGCCGTCACCGCCCCCGGGGTCGTGCACGTCCTCTTCGCCGCCCAGACCGACGAGGGCGACCAGGGCACCGAGACCACGACCAGCACCGAAAAGGCGCCCAACCCGATCCTGCCCATCGGCAAGGAGATCGCGTGGGGCTTCGGGTCGTTCCTCGTCCTGTTCGTCCTCATGCGGTACTGGCTGTTCCCGCGCATCAAGAAGGGCATGGACGCCCGGGCGCAGCGGGTCCGCACCGATCTGGCTACGGCCGAGCAGGTGACGGCGCAGGCCGAGGCCGAGGTGGCCGACTACGAGCGTCAGGTGCACGCCATCCGGGTCGAGGCCCACACCCGGGTCGAGGCCGCCCGGGCCACGCTCGATGCCGAGCGCCAGGCTCGCCTGGCCGAGGTGACGGGACGGCTCAACGAGCGTCGGGCGCGCGCCGCCGAGGACACCGAGGCCGCCCGGCGCGCGGCCCTGGGCCACATCGCCGAGGCCGTCGCCGACGTGGCCGGCTCAGCCGCCACCCGCGTGCTCGGCCGCCCCGCCGACCCGGCCACGGTGCGGCGAGTGGCCGACGAGGTCGTCGGGGCCGGCGCAGGTGAGGCGGGAGTGGCGCGATGACCGGCCCTGGCTGGATGCTGGCGGCCGAGGGCGAGTTCCAGGCTCATCACTCCTGGCTGCCCGAGACCCAGGAGATCATCTGGGGCAGCCTGGCCTTTCTCATCGTGCTCGTCATCTTGATCAAGTACGCCGGGCCGGCGGTGCGCAAGGGCATGGCCGCTCGCAGCGACCGCATCGCCAAGGAGATGGACGATGCCACCCGGGCCCGGGCCGACGCCGAGCGGCGCGCCGCCGAGATCCGGGCGGCCAAGGGCGACATCGCCGCCGAGCGGGCGCGCATCGAGGCCGAGGCTGACGCCACCGCCGAGCGGGTGCTCACCGAGGGCCGGGCGCGCCTCGAGGCCGAGGTGGCCGAGCTGGAGGCGCGCGCCGACGCCGAGATCGCCGGCGCCGGCGGCCGCCTGGCCTCCGAGCTCCAGAGCCAGGTCGCCACCATGTCGCTCACCGCCGCCGAACGGGTGGTGGCGGCCCAGCTCGACGCCGCCACCCAGGCCGAGCTGGTCGAGCGCTTCATCGCCCGGGTGGGCGCCAGCGGGCCCAACGGCGACACGAGGGGAGCCGCCCGATGACCGACCGCACCGGCGCCGCGCCCCCACCGACGAGGGGAGCCGGCCGATGACCGACCGCACCGGCGCCGCACCCCGACCGACGAGGGGAGCCGCCCGATGACCGACCGCGTCGACGCCTACGCCACCGCCCTGTTCGAAGTCGCCCGGGCCGAGGGCAGCCTCGACGAAGTGGAGGACGAGCTGTTCCGCTTCGCCCGCAGCCTGGAGGCCTCCGACGAGCTGCGCAACGTGCTCACCGACGAGCTGGTGCCCGTCGACAAGCGCCAGGCCGTCGTCGAGGAACTGCTGGGCGGACGGGCCTCGCCCACCACCACCGCCCTCATCAGCTTCGTGGTCGCCTCCGGACGGGGCCGCGAGCTGTCCGCCATCGTCGACCGGCTGGTGGAGCGGGCCGCGGCCGAAAAGGACCGCGCCGTCGCCGAGGTGCGCAGCGCCATCCCCCTCACCGACGACCAGAAGACACGCCTGGCCGCCGCTCTCACCAACGCCACCGGGCGCCAGATCGAGCTGAAGGTCGTGGTCGACCCGTCCGTGCTCGGCGGCCTCGTGGCCCAGGTGGGTGACACCGTCATCGACGGCACCGTCCGCTCGGGCCTCGACCAACTCCGCACCGTTCTCTAGCTCGTCTCGATAGGACCCCTCATGGCTGAGCTCACGATCTCCACCGCCGACATCACCGCCGCCCTCAAGAAGCACCTCGAGGGCTTCGAGCCTTCGCTCGAGGCCCGCACCGTCGGGCGCATCGCCATCGTGGGCGACGGCATCGCCCGCGTGTCGGGCCTGCCTGGTTGCGCCGTCAACGAATTGCTCGAGTTCGAGGACGGCACCGTGGGCCTGGCCCTCAACCTCGACGAGGAGTCGATCGGCGCCGTCGTGCTGGGCGACGTGGAGGGCATCGAGGAAGGCCAGACGGTGAAGGCCACCGGCAACATCCTGGCGGTGCCGGTGGGCGACGGGCTGCTCGGCCGCGTGGTCAACACCCTGGGCGAACCCATCGACGGCCGGGGCGAGATCACCGGCGTGCAGACCCGGCGCATGGAGATCCAGGCGCCCTCCATCATGGGCCGCCAGCCGGTGAAGGAGCCGCTGCAGACCGGCATCAAGGCGATTGACGCCATGACTCCGATCGGCCGGGGCCAGCGCGAGCTGATCATCGGTGACCGCAAGACGGGCAAGACCACCGTCGCCGTCGACACCGTTCTGAACCAGAAGGGCCAGAACGTGAAGTGCATCTACGTCGCCATCGGGCAGAAGGGCTCGACGGTGGCTCAGACGGTGCAGACCCTGCGCGACCACGGCGCCATGGACTACACGGTGGTGGTCAGCGCCCCGGCGTCGGAGCCGGCGCCGTTCAAGTACCTCGCTCCCTACGCCGGCTGCGCCATGGGGCAGCACTGGATGGAGAACGGTGAGCACGCGCTCATCGTCTACGACGACCTCTCCAAGCAGGCCGAGGCCTACCGGCAGCTGTCGCTGCTGCTGCGCCGCCCGCCCGGGCGCGAGGCGTATCCCGGCGACGTCTTCTACCTCCACAGCCGCCTGCTCGAGCGCGCCGCCAAGCTGTCCGACGAGAACGGCGGCGGCTCGCTCACGGCCCTGCCCCTCATTGAGACCAAGGGCGGCGACGTCACCGCCTACATCCCCACCAACGTGATCTCCATCACCGACGGGCAGATCTACCTGATCGAGGACCTGTTCCGGTCGGGCGTGCGTCCCGCCGTCGACGTGGGTATCTCGGTGTCGCGCGTGGGCGGCGCCGCCCAGATCAAGGCCATGCGCAACGTGGTGGGCTCGCTCAAGACCGATCTGGCCCAGTTCCGCGAGCTGGAGGCGTTCGCCACCTTCGCCTCCGACCTCGACGCCGTGTCCCGGGCCCAGCTCGAGCGGGGTTACCGGCTGGTGGAGCTGTTGAAGCAAGGCTCGAACAGCCCGCTGCCGGTGGAGGAGCAGGTGGTGGCCATATCGGCCGCCACCTCGGGCGCCCTCGACGAGATCCCTGTGGCCGAGGTGCGGCATTTCGAGTCGGTGCTGCTCGATACCTTCCGCACGCGCTACCGCGAGCTGCTCGACTTCATCCGCGACGAAAAGACCGTGCCCGACGGCTTGGCCGACGCCATCGACGAGGTCAAGGCCGGGTTCCTGGCCGGCGCTCGCGGGCGGGCCGACACGCCCGCCGCCGACCCCACCAGCACCGATGCCGAGGGCGTGGCCGGAGCGACCTCGATGAAGACCCTGGCCACGGAGTGACGTAGATGGCCGGCGGCCAAGAGCGCATCCTGCGGCGGCGGATCCGCAGCGTCAACGCCACCAAGAAGATCACGCGCGCCCAGGAACTGATCGCGGCCTCGCGCATCCAGCGCGCCGCCCAGCGGGTGCACGCGGCGGTGCCCTACAGCGACGCCATCACCCACGCCGTGCGCGACCTGGCCGCCGCCGGTGGCGAGGTGCAGAGCCCGCTGCTGGCGGCCCGACCGTCGGTCGCCCGGGCCTGCCACGTGGTGATGGTGAGCGATCGCGGTCTGGCCGGCGCCTACAACAACTCGGTCATCCGGGCCGCCGAGGGCGAGGTGAAGCAGGACGTCGTCAACGGCACCGGGTACTCGCTCGTGCTGTCGGGCCGCAAGGCCGAGACCTACTTCCGCTTCCGGGGCTACGACATTGACGCCGTGTACAACGGCCATAGCGGCAACCCCACCTACGCCGTCGCCAAGGACATCGGGCAGCGGGTGGTGGCCATGTACCTGGCCGGCGAGGTCGACCGGGTCGAGCTCATCTACACGCGCTTCGTGTCAGCCGGCTTCCAGGAGGTCGTGCTGCGCCCCCTCGTGCCCCTCGAGTCCGAAGTGGTGGAAGGCGGCGATGCTCGCCCCCACGGCGGCGGCCCCGGCGCCGACTACGAGTTCGAGCCGTCGCCCGGCGTCATCCTCGAGTCGCTGTTGCCCCGCTACGTCGAGGCCCGGGTGTACGCCGCCCTGCTCAACGCAGCCGCCTCCGAGCACGCCGCCCGCCAACGGGCCATGAAGTCGGCCACCGACAACGCCGAGGAGCTGGTGAAGAGCCTGACCCGGGTGATGAACCGGGCCCGTCAAGACGCCATCACGACCGAGATCATGGAGATCGTCGGCGGCGCCGAAGCCATGGCGGGCGACAGTGGCGACGGTGTCGTCGAGCTGGGTTTCGGCCCCGAGCCCCATCACGAGCACCACGAAGTTCACGAGGAGGACCTCGTCCGATGACCATCACCGAGCCGGCCCCCGGCGCCACCGAGCAGCTGAAGGAGGGCCGCGTCGTCGCTATCGCCGGGCCCGTCGTCGATGTCGAGTTCCCGCCCGACGGTATCCCCGAGCTGAGCCATGCGATCTCGATGACCATCGACGTCGGCGGGGAGTCGCTCGAGGTGCTGGCCGAGGTGGCCCAGCAGATCGGCGACAACCGCGTCCGGGCCATCTGCATGCGCCCCACCGACGGGCTGCGGCGGGGCACGCCGGTGCGCAACACCGGTCGCGGCCTCAACGTGCCCGTCGGCGACGAGGTGCTCGGCCACGTGTGGAACGTGTGGGGGGCTCCCCTCGACGCCGACCCGGCCCAGTTCGCCGACATGGAGCGCTGGGACATCCATCGCGACGCGCCTGCGTTCGACCAGCTCGAGCCCCGGCGCCAGTTGTTCGAGACCGGGATCAAGGTCATCGACCTGCTCACGCCCTACACGTCGGGCGGCAAGATCGGCCTGTTCGGCGGCGCCGGCGTGGGCAAGACCGTGCTCATCACCGAGATGATCACTCGCATCGCCCGGGAGCACGGTGGCGTGTCGGTGTTCGCCGGCGTCGGTGAACGCACGCGTGAGGGCACCGACCTGCGCATCGAGATGACCGAGACCACCATGCCCGACGGGGCACCCGTGCTGTCCAAGACGGCACTGGTGTTCGGGCAGATGGACGAGCCGCCGGGCGTGCGGCTGCGCGTGGCGCTGTCGGCGCTCACCATGGCCGAGTACTTCCGCGACGTGAAAGGCCAGGACGTCCTGCTGTTCATCGACAACATCGTCCGGTTCGTGCAGGCCGGTTCGGAGGTGTCGACGCTGCTCGGCCGGATGCCCTCGGCGGTGGGTTACCAGCCGACGCTGGCCGACGAGATGGGCGAGCTGCAGGAGCGGATCACGTCCACCCGGGGCCGCTCGATCACGTCGCTGCAGGCGGTGTACGTGCCCGCCGACGACTACACCGACCCGGCGCCGTTCACCACCTTCACCCACCTCGACGCCACGACGGAGCTCTCCCGCCAGATCGCCTCGTTGGGCATCTACCCGGCGGTGGACCCGCTGGCGTCGACGTCCAGCATCCTCGCCCCCGACGTGGTGGGCGACCGCCACTACGCCGTGGCTCGGCGGGTGCAGGAGGTGCTGCAGCGCTACCGGGAGCTGCAGGACATCATCGCCATCCTCGGCCTCGACGAGCTGTCCGAGGAGGACCGGCTCACGGTGAACCGGGCCCGCAAGGTGCAGCGGTTCTTGTCCCAGCCCATGTTCGTGGCCGTGAACTTCACCAACATCCCGGGGATCTACGTGCCCATCGAGGAGACGGTGGAAAGCTTCGAGATGCTGGTCAACGGCGACCTCGACGAGGTGCCCGAGCAGGCGTTCCTGAACGTCGGCAACGCCGAGTCGGTGCTGGAGAAGGCCAAGCAGCTCCAGACCGGAGGCTGAGGCTCCGGTGGCCGAGCCCATACGCGTCGAGGTGGTATCGCCCGAGGAGGTGCTGTTCGCAGGCGACGCCACCATGGTGATCACACGCACGATCGGCGGGGGCGAGATCGCTTTCCTGCCCGGGCACGCCCCGTTCGTCGGTGCGTTGACGGAGTGCGACAGCGCCATCCACCTGGTGGACGGGCGGGTGCAGCACGTGGCCGTGCTGGGCGGGTTCGTGGAGGTGGGGACGGCCAACCGGGTGGCGATCATCTCCGACGCCGCCGAGCTGGCCGAGCGCATCGACGTGGCCGCCGCCGAGCGCGACCGGGAGGCGGCCGAGACCGAGTTGCGAGCTAATCCGGGTGACGAGGAGGCGGCGGCCCGTGTGCGCCGGGCGGGTGCCCGGCTGGCCGCCGCCGGCCGGGGCGGTGGTTCGTCGTCGGCTTCGTCGTCGGCTTCGTCGGGTTCGGCCGCCCACTGAACCTGCTGACCTGCGCTTGCGTGACCGTTCGGTTGGGGGGGGCCAACGGAACGGTCACACGAGCGAGGGGCGGGGTCAGCCGGCGAGGAAGCCGGACGTCGTCCAGATGCGTTGGTTCAGGTACGACTGGACGTCGGCGGTGTACTGCTCGGCCGGGGCCGTGTGCCAGCGGCCGGCGAACCAACGACCGACGCAACCCCACAGGTCGCCGGCGCCGTAGGTGGCGCCCCGGTCGACCTGGTTGAGCCAGGTCTCGTGGCCTTCGTAGCACGCCCGCCAGATGGCGTAGGCGTAGTCGGCGTTCATCGCCGTCGATTGCTCCACGCCGGGAAAGGCGGGGTTGCCGGCGCCATAGCGGTCCTGGAGCAGTCCAATCGACTGCGGGCACTGACCGG